>NZ_JASJXJ010000023.1:0-31423 GCF_035018685.1 Cryobacterium sp. RTC2.1 | reverse complement strand
GATGACCCGGCACCCAGCGGCAATATCAGTGGCCCCCGAAGGCAATATTCACTGGCCCCCAAACCCACAAATACTCAGTCGACGGTGGAGCGGGTCACGCCGAGCTCACGAGCGAGTGCAGCGACTGGTTCTCGCCCGTTCACCCGGAGCAGACTGATCAGCCTGTGGTCGAGGTCATCCAGGGGCATACGCATAGAGTACGGCTCGGGTATGCAAAGTGTGCGATTCCTCATCGTAATTAGTGGGAAAATCCACTATCGATGAGGTATTCGCGCACCGTAGCGTTGGAATCCTGATCGAAGGAGGCGCCGAGTGGTGCAGTGCGCAGAAATGACCAACAGCTCCCGGAGCCGCGTGTCCGGGAGTCTACCCATTCCAGCCCACGTCTTCACCAGGGTCTGACCGTCGTGTCGGTTCAGTCACCGGGCACGGTCGTCCTCATCCGTCCGCACCGGTTCACGCCCAACTCTCAAACCGCCGATGACAACACGTTCCAGCCGCTCGTCGACCTGTCGAACCTGAACGAACATCACCACACGGCCCACGGCGAAGTGACCGTCGTGGCCGAGACCCTGCGCGCCAATGGAATCACCGTGCACCTCTTCGAGGACGAGCACGAGGGCCGTCCCGACAGCGTCTTCCCCAACAACTGGTTTTCCACCCACGCCGGCGGCCATATCGCCGTCTATCCGATGCGCACGCCCAACCGCCGCACGGAACGTCGCCAGGACATCCTGGAACTGCTCAAACAGAACTATCGCGTGCAGGACGTGATCGACTACTCCGGCCTCGAATTCGACGGGATCTACCTCGAAGGCACCGGTGCGATGGTACTCGACCACGTCAGCAGAGTCGCCTATGTGGCCAGGTCACAGCGTGCGGATCCTGTCGCCCTCGAACGCTTCTGCACCAACTTCGGCTACGAACCGTTGGTTTTCGACGCCGTCGATGATTCGGGTATCCCGATTTACCACACCAACGTGATGATGTGTGTGGGGACCCGGTTCGCATTGATCGGGCTTGAGCTCATGACTTCGCGCGATCGTCGTGACGAGGTCGTTGAGCGTCTGACGTCTTCGGGCCGCACCGTCATCGAATTGTCGTCCGCCCAGATCAAGGAATTCTGCGGTAACGCCATCGAACTCGAGGGAGACCGGGGCAGGATCCTCGCGCTGTCCCGTCGGGCGTTCACGGCGTTGACGGAACGCCAGCGGGAAACACTCGAGGAGTCCTGCCGTCTTGTGCCCGTGGACGTGCCGACGATAGAACTGGCCGGCGGTTCCATCCGGTGTATGCTCGCCGGAATCCACCTGGATCGACGACGTCACCAGGACAGGTGGCCAACGTCTGCCCCAGCTCCGTTCAGTGCGCTGGGCGCGCGGCAGTAGGGGTGCTTGTCCTGCTCCGGAACGACCGCGGATGCCCGGTTCCGACGACTGCTTCGGGCTGGCCCTGGCCAGTCTTGGGTCCCGGCCACGCCCGCCTGGTAAGCGGCTGCTCCGGCGGTACCTGCGCTTGAAGCGTCGGAGTCTGTTCGGACTGAGTTCGCTCAGCGCGGATGCACTCGGACGCGCCCCGTAGCCCAATCGCAGAGGCAGACGACTTGAAATCGTCACAGTGTGGGTTCGAGTCCCAGCGGCGGGACTCATCCTCGTCGGCGGGATCTCGGCCGCACAAGCTGGTTCGCGCTGCGCAGCACCGTCGGTGCCGTCAGGGTCGCACGGTCCAGCTCGACAGTGGAGCGGATGCTGAACACCGCACTTTCGCCCGGGAGCAGCGTGATCAGCATGTCGTCGACTCGGGCGGACTGGTCTACCCTGTCCACCAGGACGGAAAGATCGCGGGTGAGCGTTGCGGCCGTCACCGTGAGCAGGTAGCCGTTCGCGACCCGTTCGAGTGACGAGGACAGGGACGGGGCACCGAGCCGGGTGTCGCGGGGCTCGGCGAAGAACCAATGGCCACGCACCCTGCTGAGCTCGGCCCGGAGGAGTTCCGCTGCCGCATCCGTTGTCGCGGAGACGGATGCGGGCAGCGGCACGGTCACCGTGGACCGCGCGGGCAGGGTGACCTGTTCCGCGTGTTCGGCCAACACGATTCCCGCGTCTGTGAGGCGTCGGACGATGAGCTCGCCCGACCACGGTGAAGCCTCGTCGTTGACGACGACCGCCGCCAGGGTTCCTCCGGCGCGCGGTTGAATGGTCACGAGTCTGTCGGCGTACGCGTGGCGGATCGCGTAGAGCAGCGGTTTGGGTCGCCCATAGCCGTCGACGGCCGCCCAGGACGTGACCGGCCAGCAGTCGTTGAGTTGCCAGACGATGCTGCCCATGCAGTGCGGT
Organism: Cryobacterium sp. RTC2.1; assembly: GCF_035018685.1. Lineage (NCBI taxonomy): Bacteria > Bacillati > Actinomycetota > Actinomycetes > Micrococcales > Microbacteriaceae > Cryobacterium > Cryobacterium sp. RTC2.1. Next base: position 29,087 of record NZ_JASJXJ010000023.1, on the reverse strand, counting down.
TGCAGGGAACGGAAGTGTTCGATGGCGGTGCCGATGGCGTTGGCCTGGTTGAGCGACATCGCCCAGTGCCAGTCGTCGATGTCGTCGGGCAACGGGTAGTGGGCGAGCAGGCCGTCGGTGAGCTTCACGTTGCCCTCCATCGCCTTCTGGTGCACCAGCATGCCGGGGGACTCGGGAGTGAGCGGGGAGTCGCTGATCGATGCGCGCATGGTCGACCAGGTCGGTGGGCCCTGCCAGCCGAATTCCGCTACGAAGCGGGGCGTGTACTCACGGTAGGCGGGGTAGTCGCGCTGGTTCCACAGGTCCCAGATGTGCATCGTGCCGTTGTTCGAATCGTTCGGCGTGAGTGTTCCGTCACGGCCGAGACCGTCGGTGCCGCCCGGGGTGAACGGGCTTCCCGGCGTGTATCCGATGTGCGGCGCCAGTTCGGCCACGATGCGCGGGAAGAGCTCGTAGTAGTAGCCCGCGCCCCAGGTCTTGCCATCCAGTCTCGTCTTCCAGTTCCACTCCTCGTGGCCCCAGAGGTTCTCGTTGTTGCCGTTGAGCACGATCAGCGATGGGTGCGACGCCAGCCTGGCCACGTTGTCGCGGGCCTCCGCTTCGATCTCGCCGAACAGGGGCGCCTCTTCGGAGTAGGCGGCGCAGGCGAGAAGGAAGTCCTGCCACGTGAGCATGCCGCGTTCGTCGCAGAGCTCGAAGAAGTCGTCGGCCTCGAAGATGCCGCCGCCCCAGACCCGGAGCAGGTTGATGTTGGCGAATTCGGCCTGCTCGATGCGGTCCCGGTACCGGTCCCGGTCGACCCGGTGCGGAAAGGAGTCGTCGGGGATCCAGTTGGCCCCGCGAACGAAGACCGGCTGCCCGTTGACGGCGATCGTGAACGGTGTCCCTGTGGCATCCGGCTCGGTGTCGAACGACACGGTCCGGAAGCCCACGCGCCGGTGTGCCGAATCGAGTTCGAGTGCTTCGGCGTCGTCCGCGCCCGAACCGTGCAACGTCACGTCGACGTCATAGAGCGGCTGCTCGCCGTAGCCCCGCGGCCACCACCGCGACACCTCGGCAACATGCAGCGTCACGACCGCGCTCGTCTGGCCCGCGTTCAGAGTGGCCGAGCCGGTCACGCCTCCGACGGATGCCGTCACGATGAGATCTGCGTCGCTCGCCCGGGCGACCTCGACGTGCACGGCGACCGTGCCCGAGTGCCGGGCCGTCCCGTCTGCCCGGACAAGGGTGTCCACGGTGGCGATCGGGCGCACGGACTCGATCCGCGCCGTCGCCCAGCATTCGAGGGCGACCGGGCGCCAGATGCCCGATGTGCTCGTGTCGATGCCCCAGTCCCAGCCGAAGCTGCAGGCCATCTTGCGGATCGCGTTGTACGGGTGGTGGTTCACGTGCGGGCGATAGCCGAGTTCGAGGCTGGCGGCATCCGCGGCCCGGATCGGAGAGGAGAACGTGACGGCGAGCTCGTTCAGGCCGGCGCGCAGATGGGTGCGCAGGTCGAATCGGTAACGGCGGTGCATATTCCTGGTCACGCCGATCCGGTGGCCGTTGAGTTCAACCGTCGCGATCGTGTCGAGACCGTCGAAGACGATCTCGCTCTGGGTGCTGCTGTTCGGCTGCCAGACAAAGGTCGTCGTGTATCGCCAGTCGGTGAGTCCGATCCAGCCGAGCAACTGCTCATTGCCGTCGAGGTACGGGTCGGGGATGAGGCCCGCGGCGAGGAGGTCGGTGTGCACCGACCCGGGAACGCTTGCCGGAATTGTGTGCTGGCGCACGGCCCGGGGGACAGGGCCGTCGAGCGCGGTGACGGTCCAGTCGGCGAGGAGGCGTCGGATCGGGTGACTCGTGGGCACGACGGCCTGGATGGTGGTGTCAGTCATGATGTGGCGGCAGCGACTCGACGACGCCCGGATGGGTGAAATCAGGAATCTGAAATCCGGGCGAGATCGTCATATCGCCTACGTTACGACACGACGCCGCCACCCCGGTAGACCGGGGTGCGCTGGGGCGGGCTGAGCGCTCGCGTCCGGAAGGGCACGACAGAGGTCTTGACAGCACACTTGTTTTTTGCAAGTATGACGTCAGTCCACATGGGAACCTCTACAAGGAGACACGATGACCGCGATGTTCGTCAACCTGCCGGTGACCGACCTGGAGCGCGCAAAGGCGTTCTACACGGCGCTCGGATTCACCATCAACCCGGCCTTCTCGGACCACAACGCGGCCTGCGTCGTCGTCGAAGAAGACCACAGCTACTTTATGATCCTTGTCCGCGAGTACTTTCAGACCTTCACCGACCTTCCGATCGGAGATCCGGCCGTGAACCCCTCCGTGTCGACCGCGATCTTCCTGGACAGTCGCGAGGCGGTCGACAAGGCCGTCACCGACGGCGTCGCCGCTGGAGGCTCTGAGCCCAAACCGGCCTCGGACTACGGCTTCATGTACCAGCGCCAGCTGAACGACCCCGACGGCAACTTCCTCGAGTTCGGCTGGATGGACCCGGTAGCAGCCGCTCAGGGCCCCGAAGCCTTCGCGAATCAGCAGGACTGAGGTCGATGGCCGCACGCGACTATGGTCAATACGGTGGCGTCACGCGAGGCCTGGAGCTTGTGGGAGAGCGCTGGGCCCTGCTCATCGTCCGCGACCTGCTCGTCGGGCCGCGGCGCTACGGCGAACTCGCCGGGGGACTCGCTCGGATCCCGAGCAACATCCTGGCCGCACGGCTGAAGGAGCTGCAGGCGGCGGGCATCATCCGACGGGTGCCTCATTCGCGCGTCATCGTCTACGAGCTGACGCCGTACGGCCGCGAGCTCGAGCCCGTGGTGCTCGCACTCGGGGCGTGGGGATTCAAATCCCTGGGCGATCCGCGGGAGGAGCAGGTCATCACCCCTGACGCCATGACGATGGACCTCCGGACCGCGTTTCGGCCGCAGGTCGCGGAGCAGCTCCCGGCGACCGCGTACGCGGCGCGGTTCGGTCATGCCGAGCTTCTGATCCGGGTGGACGGCTCCACCCTCGATGTGACGCGCGGGGACGGGCCCGTCGACCTCGCCTTCGCCGCTGGTCCGGGCATCCGCCGGCTCATTTCCGGTGAGCTCGGCCCGGAGCGCGCGATCGAGACCGGGGTCGTCGAGGTGCTGCGTGGTCGCCGTGCCCTCCTCGGTCGCTTCGCGAGCACGTTTCACCTGGCCGCCTGAGCCGAGCGCGGTACCGCTACGGCTGCACCCGGAATGCCCTGCGTCTGGACCTGGGGTCGCGGCCCGGCGTAGTGTGTCCGGCATGTCGCTGTTCTGGGAAGAAGTCGTCGTCGATTGTCGCGACCCGAAGGGGCTCGGGCGATGGTGGCAGGAGGCTCTCGGCTGGATCGTGGTCGGCGAGAGCGACGACGAGCTCGAACTCGCCGCGGCCGAGGGTGCGCACCCGACCCTGCTGTTCGGCGCTGTCCCCGAGGGAAAGACCGTGAAGAACCGGCTCCACCTCGACTTCGTCCCCGACGACCAGGCCGCCGAGGTCGGGCGCCTGCTCGGCCTCGGGGCGACCCGTGCCGATGTGGGCCAGCGAGACGTCCCCTGGGTAGTCCTGGCGGACCCGGAGGGCAATGAATTCTGCGTGCTCTCGGCCCGCACGGTTGGTTAGCGCCCGTGTCCGTCGAGCAGGGCGGCCGCGAAAAGGCGAGCGCCCTAAACTAGCGTTATGGCGAGGCAAGACGGGGCAGCACGCACACCGGACAAGGTGGTGCACAAGGTGCTCAACAACAACGTCGTCATCTCGATCGACGAGTCCGGTCAGGAACGCGTGCTGATGGGACGCGGGCTGGGATTCCAACTGCTTCCCAGCGACACGATCGATCCCGCCAAGGTCGAGAAGACCTTCGTCCTCGATCAGGGCAGTGAAGCCGACCATGCCCGCCAACTCCTCGCGTCCGTGCCGTACCCGGTCATCGAAGCGGTCACGCGGGCGGTCGACGAGGCGGAACGGACCCTGGGCCGAAGCCTCGGTCGCCGATTGCCGCTCGCCATCATCGACCACATCCAATTCGTGCTCGAACGGATGCAGAAAGGCATCCGCATCCCGACGACGTCGATGCCCGAATTACGCGTCCTGCATCCGCAGGAGTTCGACGCCGCGACGGCAATGGCCCGATCGGTCAGCGCCAGCCTGGACACCGCCCTCCCGGACGAGGAAGCGGTGTTCCTCACCATGCATCTCCTCAACGCGACCAGGGACGAGCCCAATGGAACCGCGGCACTGCTCTTCCGTCGGGTGCAGCACGTGGTGACGACGGTCGAGGGCGGCCTCGGCGTGCACCTGGACACGGCGAGCCCGGACTACGCGCGGTTCATCCTGCACATCCAATTCCTCCTGCAGCGGCTGGTGGCGAAGTCGATGTTGCGCGGCTCGGACACGTCCTTCTTCGAATTCGCCAAACACAGCTACCCCCGCTCCTACGCCATCGCCGCCGACGTCAAGTCGTACGTCAGTGCCGCCACCGGCTCCGACCTCACCGACGAAGAGCTCCTGTACGTGATCGTGCACGTCGAGCGACTGGCGAACCAGATGGTGGATGGCGCCGCCACCTGATCGTGTGCTACGTTGAGACCGCAGGGCGACGACGCTCTGTGGAAGCATTTTCGGATTGTTACCGCATCAGCGGGCAAAACCTGAACTCGCATCGCCAGTACGGCGATGAATGAGTTCAGGTCTTTTTTTTGCCCAAAACACCGATTGATCGCTTCCTGAGCATGGAAGTCGCGATGTCGCGGCGGAAGGTGAATGAGACCGATGGACTACTCCAAGACCGCAGCTGCGGTCCTCAAGGGTGTGGGCGGCGAAGAAAACGTCCAGTCGCTCGTGCATTGCGCGACGCGGCTGAGATTCGTCATCAAGGACGACGCGAAGGTCGACAAGGCGGCGGTCAAGGCCACACCCGGCGTCATCGCGACGGCCGAGGCCGGCGGTCAGTACCAGGTCGTCATCGGCAATGAGGTACCCGAGGTCTTCGCCGAGATCACGAAGATCTCGAAGCTCGGCGGCGCCTCCTCCTCCGGCGGCCAGGCCGCCCAGGACGGCCCGAAGGGCAACCTCGTCAACCGCTTCATCGCGATGATCTCGGCGATCTTCACCCCGCTGGTGTGGGCGCTCGCGGGCACCGGCCTCCTGAAGGCCTTCCTGGCGGCAGCGGTCACGTTCGCCTGGATCGACAACACGACGACGACGTACACGATCCTGAACGCACTCTCGGATGCCTTCATCAACTTCCTGCCGCTGGCGCTCGCGATCACCGCGGCGAAGTACTTCAACGCGAGCCAGTTCACGTCGCTCGCCATCGCCGGTTCCTTCGTGTACCCCTCGATCGTCGCGCTCAACGGCGCGCCGGACATCACCTTCTTCGGCATCCCGGTGACGATGGTCAGCTACGTCTCGAGCGTCATCCCGATCATCGTCATCGTGTGGTTGCAGAGTCACGGAGAGCGGTTCCTGTACGCCGCACTGCCGGCCGCGATCCGCCGATTCGTGACACCCATGATCATGGTGATCATCCTGGTACCGCTCACCTTCCTGGTGATCGGCCCGCTCTCCAACCTGATCAGCACGGGACTGGCCGGCGGTATCGGCTGGGTCTTCACGGTCGTGCCCTGGCTCGGTGGAGCCATCATGGGCGGCCTCTGGCAGGTCTTCGTCATCTTCGGCCTGCACTGGGGCTTCGTCCCGCTGATGACCGCCGAACTGCAGAGCACCGGGTTGATCTACATCACCGCGCCGCTCTTCGCCGCGGTGCTGGCACAGGCTGCGGCCGTCGCCGGGGTCTGGGTGCGCACCCGCAACTCGAACCTGAAGTCGCTCGCTGCCCCGGCCACCGTGTCGGGCTTCCTCGCCGGTATCACGGAGCCGGCCATCTACGGCGTGAACCTGCCGCTCAAGCGGCCGTTCGTCTTCGGAGTCGTCGGTGGTGTCCTCGGTGGAGCCCTGATCTCGGCCGGCGGCGTCGCCGCGAACGCCTTCGTGCTGCCCTCGCTGCTGGCGCTGCCAGCCCTGTTCGGTACCGGAAACACCGTGATGCTGATTCTGGGCCTTCTCGTCGCCATCATCGTGCCGTTCGGCCTGACCGTGATCCTCGGATTCAAGGATCCGGCCAACGAGGCCGCCGCAGTCGTGGACGGCACCGACCTCGAGGTGCTGAGCCCGCTCGACGGCACCGCCGTTGCACTGAGCGAGGTTCCCGACGCCGTCTTCGCCGGCGGCGACCTCGGCAAGGGTGTTGCGATCATTCCCCGTGTCGGCGCCGTCTACGCCCCGTTCGACGCTCTCGTCGTAGCCGCATTCCCGACCGGGCATGCCATCGGGCTGCAGCACGCGGATGGAGCGGACGTGTTGATCCACGTCGGCATCGACACGGTCAAGCTCGGTGGCAAGTACTTCTCCCTGAAGGTGGAGAAGGGCCAGCAGGTCAAGGCCGGCGATCTCCTTCTCGAGTTCGACATCAACGCGATCACGGCAGCCGGATACGACATCACGACGCCGGTCATCATCACGAACCCGAAGAAGTATCCGGCCATCGGCTCACCAGCCTCGGGCCCGGTAGCGCACGGAGACCCCCTCTTCCTGGCGATCGCCGAGGAAGAACTGGCCACCGCGAAGTAAGCGAGGGCGGTTTGTACGTCCCGGTGGAGGAGCGGCTCGGCTGCTCCTCCACCGGCCATCTGCGTAATACGTAGTCAGTAGTAAAAGGAGTACACGAATGACCGATTCAACACCCGTCACATTCCCGCAGGGCTTTCTCTGGGGCGGTGCGACCGCCGCGAACCAGATCGAGGGTGCATACAACGAGGGCGGCAAAGGCCTGTCCATCCAGGACGTCATGCCGCAGGGAATCACGACGCCGCGCACCGCGGGCCCCACGGACGACAACCTCAAGCAGGTGGCCATCGACTTCTACCACCGCTATGCCGAGGACATCGCCCTGTTTGCCGACATGGGCTTCCGGACCTTCCGCTTCTCGATCGCCTGGAGCAGGATCTTCCCGCTCGGCGACGAGGCGGAGCCCAATGAGGAGGGCCTCGCGTTCTACGACCGCGTCATCGACGAGTGCGAGAAGCACGGCATCGAACCGTTGGTCACCATCTCGCACTACGAGACCCCGCTGCACCTGACGGAGACCTACGACGGTTGGGTCAACCGTGACCTGATCGGATTCTACGAGCGGTACGCGCGGGTGCTCTTCGCCCGATACGGCGCCCGGGTGAAGTACTGGCTCACCTTCAACGAGATCAACTCCGTGCTGCACGCCCCGCTGTTGTCTGGCGGCATCAACACACCGAAGGACCAGCTCACCCGGACCGACCTGTATCAGGCCGTGCACAACGAGCTGGTGGCGAGTGCGCTCGCGACCAAGGCCGCCCGCGAGCTCGCCCCGTCCGCCCTGATCGGCTGCATGATCCTCGCGATGCCGGTCTATCCGTTGTCGCCCGATCCCGACGACGTGATGGCCTCGCTCACCACCGAGCGCACCAACCTCGCCTTCGGCGACATCCACGTGCGCGGAGAATACCCGGGGTACTACCTGCGCAGCCTGCGCGACCAGGGCGTCGAACTGGTGATCACCGACGACGACCGGGCACTGCTCAAGGAGAACACCGTCGACTTCGTCTCCTTCAGCTACTACGTGAGCGTGGCGGAAACCGCCGACACATCGAATCGTGTCACGGGCGAAGGGAACATCTTCCCCGGGGTCGCCAACCCGACGCTGAAGGCATCCGAGTGGGGCTGGCAGATCGACCCGGTCGGCCTGCGCATCGTGCTGAACCAGTTCTGGGACCGCTGGCAGAAGCCGCTGTTCATCGTCGAGAACGGTCTCGGAGCGAAGGATGAGCTCGTCACGGTCGACGGCCGGAAGACCGTCATCGACGACTACCGCATCGAGTACTTCAACGATCACCTCGTGCAGGTCGGCGAGGCCGTCGCCGACGGCGTCGACGTGATGGGCTACACCTCCTGGGGGTGCATCGACCTCGTCAGCGCCAGCACGGCACAGATGAGCAAGCGGTACGGGTTCATCTACGTCGACCGCAACGATGACGGAACGGGCACCCTCGACCGTTTCAAGAAGAAGTCGTTCGACTGGTACGCCGAGGTCATCCGATCCAATGGTGCGAGCCTCACCCGATAGCGTAGAACCAAACGGGTTCGTCCCGTCGGCTGCCTCCTGGATGCACTGTCCCGGAGGCGGCCTCGTCTGGAGCAGATCATGATTTCCCCCCGCATCGCTTTCCTCGACGTCGACGGCACCCTCATCGACTCCGGCGAGGCGATCGCACCATCGTCGATCGAGGCGGTGCGCAGCGCCCGGAAGAACGGTCACCTCGTGTACCTCAGCACGGGGCGGGCGTCGGTGGAGATCTACCCGGCGATCCGGGACATCGGCTTCGACGGGGCGATCAGCGCCGGCGGCGGGTTCGCCGAAGTCGGCGGCGACGTCGTGATCTCCCGCACGATGCCCGAACCGGCGGTGGCGCGAATGGTCGGGTTCTACGAGGCCGCGGGCTACGACTTCTACCTCCAGTCCTACGACAAGCTCTACCCGAGCCCCGGGGTGCGCTCGCGCTTCGCGACCTACCTCGAGGACGACAGGGAACGAAAGGGTGATCCCCGGCCCGACCTCGCCTCCGTCACCGGGGCCGAGGAACACCCGGTCCTGAAGGCTTTCGGGGACGTGCGGCCGCTGTCATTCACGGGCATCGCCAAGTCGGTCTTCCTGGCCGGTGACCTTCGGGCCTTCGATCGAGTCTCGAACGCGCTCGGCGACGATTTCCACGTCATCACCGGCACCATTCCCCACATGGGTCGCGGCAGCGGCGAGGTGACCCTGGGGGGGGTGAACAAGGGCAGCACGATCCTGAAGTTGCTCGACCTGCTCGGCCTCGACGCGGCATCGGCCATCGGCATCGGCGACAGCAGCAACGACATCGAAATGCTCCAGGTGTGCGGTGTCGGCATCGCGATGGGCAATGCCACCGACGAGGTCAAGTCCCACGCCGACGAGGTCACCACCGCCGTGCTCGACGACGGGGTCTGGAACGCCTTCCGCCGCCATGGCCTGATCTGAGCGGATGCCGGTACCGACAGGGCGCGGCGTCGCCGGTGTGCGAAACGACGGGGTCAGAGCCGCGTCGTGGATGCGCGCGGGATGAGGCGCACCGGGACACGGTGCACTCCCGGATGCGGCTGTCCCTTGATGGCGTCGATGAGTTCGCGTGCCACCGCCCGGCCCAGCTCCTGGAGATTCATGTCGATCGTGGTGATCGGCGGGCGTGAATGCACGCTGAACAGTTCCCAGTTGTCGTAGCCGACGACGGCGACGTCCTCGGGCACGCGGAGGTTCTCATCGCGCAATTGCTCGATGGCGCCCCGGGCGATCTGGTCGCTGGCGCAGAAGATCGCATCGAAGTGGTGCCCGGCCTCGATGAGGGCATGCACGCACTGGCGGCCCCAGTCCTCGCTCCAGTCGCCGTACAGGTTCTCACCGCCGACGAGCTGCAGGCCATGCCGCTTCATCGCCTGGGTGGCGCCGGTGAGCCGTTCGACGGCCGCCGAGAAGGTGGGATCGCCGCTGATCGCGACGATACCGCGTCGGCCCCGGGAGACGAGGTGGTCGATGGCGAGATCGGTGCCCTGGGAATTGTCCGTCGTGAATGAGGAGTCCTTCGGGTCCTGGCTGGCGGCGAACGCATAGGCGACCGGTACCGTCACCTGTTCCGTGATCGAAGGGCGGGACGTGTCACTGTCGCCCAGGACGATGATGCCGTCGACGCGTTTCGCCATGAGGGTGCGCAACTGGTGCGACTCCCGGATGGAGTCGTTCCGGGCATCCGTGAGGATGACCGACGTGGAGTCCGCACCGAAGGCGTCCTCGACGCCGAGAAGAATCGGAACGACGAACCGGTTGGCGAGGTCTGCGGTCAGGACGCCGATGGTACCCGTGATCGACGAATTGAGTGCGCGGGCGAACGGGTTGGGCGTGAAGGCGAGGCTCCGGGCCACCTCCTCGACGTGCTGCCGGGTTGCCTCGCGCACGACGGTCTTGCCGTTGAGAGCCTTGGACGCCGTCGCAATGGACACGCCGGCGGCACGCGCCACGTCGGCGAGGGTGACTGCGTCATTCGTCTTGCCCATGGTGTCCTTTCGCCTATGAAACCGATGTCGAGGCCGGGTCGTTGTTCGGCCGAGTCGCGTGAAACCCTACGAGAAAAGACTGTACCCCGCGTGCCCCGCAATTCACTGACAAAAGAGACAAATTCCGATTGACGTACCGGGAAGCTCAGTGCTAGCCTCGCCCTATTGAAACTAGTTTTATTTGTTTCACAATTCTGCTCTGATATTCCTGCCCTATTCCAATGAAGGAAAAACGTGATGACAATGAAGTTCGTACGTAGCACGATGGCAGTCGCCGGGGTCGCGACCCTCGCACTGGCCATGGCCGGATGCTCGGCTGCCGGTGGCGGCTCCAGCAGTGCCGGCAGCACCGAGTACACAGTGTGGGATCCGTATCCCCAGCACGACGCCAGCTCCGACTGGGCCAAGCGCATCGATGCCTGCGGTGTCGACGCCGGCGTGACCATCAAACGCACGGCGTACGACTCCCAGTCGTTGACCAACCAGTCCCTGCTTGCCGCCCAGGAGGGCACCGCAGCCGACGTCATCCTCCTCGACAACCCGGCCGTGACGACCCTGGCAGACACTGGCGCCCTGAACGACATGGAGTCCATCGGGCTCGACACATCCGCGATCGACCCCAATCTCCTCGGGGCCGGTGTCCTCGACGGCAAGACGTACGGCATTCCCGTCGGCGCCAACACCCTCGCGCTCTATTACAACAAGGACGTCCTTGACGCGGCGGGCGTCAATCCTGCGACGGTCACGGACTGGGCCAGCCTCACCGCAGCCCTGCAGCAGGTCAAGACCGCCGGTCACAAGGGCATCACCTTCGCCGGCTTCGCGAGTGAAGAAGGAACCTTCCAGTTCCTGCCGTTCTTCTGGGGAGCCGGAGCCAACCTCAACAAGCTCGACTCGACCCAGGCGATTTCTGCGTTGACACTGTGGACCGACTGGGTCAGCCAGGGCCTCGCGCCGAACTCAGTCATCACGAATTCGCAGAACACCAACTGGGAGGAATTCCTCACCGGTGACTTCGGCTTCGCGGTGAACGGCACGTGGCAGGTCAACAGCGCAGCGAAGGCCAGCTTCAAGACCGGCTACATCACCATCCCGGCCGAGGCCGGGGGAGCGGCTCCCGCACCGACCGGCGGCGAATTCATGGTCATCCCGACCCAGAAGGACACGGCGCGCTACGACGTGTCCAAGAAGATCGTCGAATGCATGAGCACCACCGCAGGCCAGGTCAAGACCGCCGACACGTTCGCGTACTACATCCCCGCGACCACGGCAGGCCAGGCCGCCCTGCTTGTCGAACACCCGGAACTCTCGGTGTGGGTCGACGCCGTGAAGGCAGCCAAGGGGCGCACCAGCGACAACCTCGGTGCCAACTACCCGAAGATCTCAGAGCAGGTCTATACCGCCATCCAGAACGCACTGAGCGGTGCGATGACGCCCACGGAAGCGCTGAAGGAAGCCCAGACTGCTGCCGCAGCAGCTATCGCCAAGTAGACCGAAGCCTCCCACCGAGAACACGAAGGGCATCCCACCATGACCACACTTCCTGCCCGCGTCGGGGCCGCACGCCCCGACGCGGGTGGGGCGGTCGGCACATCCGCTCCACTCCCCCCGAAAAAAAGATCGAGGCGAACTTCTTTCGGCACCAGCCAGTGGGTTGCCCTGGCCTTCGTCGCCCCTCTCATCGCCTACCTCATCATCTTCTACGCGTTCCCGCTCTATCGGAACATCGAACTGAGCCTCCACGACTACACCCCGCGCGCCTTCGTGCAGGGCAATGCCGCGTTCGTCGGCATCGAAAACTATGTCGCCGTCTTCGGATCGAAAACGTTCGCCAAAGCGCTGACCAACACGGCGCTGTTCACCGTCGTCTCAATCGCGTTCCAGTTCGGCATCGGCCTCATCCTCGCCGTCTTCTTCCGGAACAACTTCCGACTCAACGGCGTCTTGCGAGGGTTGTTCCTGGTCCCGTGGCTGCTCCCGCTGATCGTGTCCGCGTCGACCTGGTCGTCCATGATGAACTCGGACAACGGGGTGATCAACTCGGCCCTCAGCGTGATCGGGGTCGCACCCGTGAACTGGCTGACCTCGCCCGATCTGGTGCTTGCGTCCGTGATCATCGCGAATATCTGGCTGGGGATCCCGTTCAACCTCGTCGTCCTCTACTCGGGTCTGCAAAACATTCCCGAAGACCTCTACGAGGCTGCCTCCCTCGATGGTGCGAACGCGTGGCAGAAATTCTGGCGGATCACCTTCCCGTTGCTGCGTCCGGTTTCGCTGATCACGATCCTGCTCGGGCTGATCTACACGCTGAAAGTCGTCGACATCATCTGGATCATGACGGCCGGCGGCCCGGGGGATTCCTCGACCACCTTCGCCACCTGGTCGTACCGGGAGGCCTTCGGAACGGGCAACCCCGACTTCAGCCCGGCTGCAGCCGTGGGCAACGTCCTGATCCTGATCGCCCTGATCTTCGGGTTCATCTATCTGCGCATTCAGAACAGGACGGAGAAATAATGTCTCATCGACGCTCCTGGTGGAAGACCGCGATCGGACTCCTCCTCACCGCTGTCATGCTCTTTCCCGTGTACTGGATGATCAACGTCTCCTTCACGAAGACAAGCGATCTGCGCGATTCACCGCCCAACCTCTTCCCATTCTCACCGACGCTCGACGGCTACACCGCGGTGCTTTCGCAGCAATTGCCATACCTCGGCACGAGTCTGCTGATCGGCCTCGGCACGGTTGTCGTCACGCTCGTCATCTCCGCGCCTGCCGGCTACGCGCTCGCCAAATTGCGCTTGCGAGGTGCTGCCCCGCTCACGTTCATCCTGCTGGTCGCGCAGATGATCCCCGGAGTCGTGATGGCGATGGGGTTCTACGCCATCTACCTGAACAGCGGACTCCTCAATACCGTCGGTGGCCTGATCCTCGCTGATTCGACGATCGCCGTTCCGTTCGGTGTCCTCCTCTTCACTGCCTTCATGTCCGGTATCCCCAACGAACTCATCCAGGCGGCCACGGTCGATGGAGCAGGACCGTGGCGCACCTTCCGGTCGATCGTGCTGCCCGTGAGCCGGAACTCCGCGATCACGGTCTCCCTGTTCGCCTTCCTGTGGGCGTGGTCCGACTTCATCTTCGCGTCGACCCTCTCCCGGAGCGGGCAATTCCTGCCGATCACCCTGGGTATCTACAAGTACATCGGCAACAACACCTCGCAATGGAACGCGATCATGGCTACCGCAGTCGTCGCGTCGATACCGGCGGCCATCCTGCTCATCGTCGCCCAGCGCTACGTCGCCGCCGGCGTGACCGCCGGCGCAGTAAAGGACTGACTCATTCCAGGCCAGGGCATCACCGTCCCCACACCCAACCCGACCCCGTCGGGGCCTGACCTGCCGGCCTTCGATGTGCGTGACATTCCCTTCAGCGCGAGGGGAGCGTGGTTCGACATCTCGCCCGTCGTTGCGCTGCACACCGTGCATCAGGACCTGCATCTGGTCGCCCACCAGAACGGAATGCACGCGGTCTTCATTCTCGTGCCGCAGGTGGACGGCGTCCGGACGGAGACGACCGTCACGGCCTCGCCTGCACTCCTGTCGTGGACCGCGGCAGAAGGAAAGATCGATGCGGCCTTCGACGGGGTGGCCTGCCTGCGCATCCGCGGTCGCGGCGTCGACCTGACGATTGGCGATGCGTCGACGGGGCTGACTCCGTTCACGGGCTCCTACCTCTTGCGCGACCCGATGGACGGCGCCGCCGTCTTCACCTCCTACGAAACGGGTCGCCGCTACCGGGTCACGAGCCTGCGCGGCGAGCTCGACGTGCACGGCGCCGAGGCCCTCGGTGCGCATGTCCGTGACGTCGTCGTTTCCGGAGCCGACGGCTGGGAAGTGGCGATCGAGGAGTTCGAGTCCGCCCGGCCGAGCTATCGCCCGGCTCTCTCATTCGACCAGGTCGTCCTGTCGACCCGCCAGGACTTCGCGGGGTACCTGGACCGTGTGGCGGGCTGGAGCGACGCGCGCACGCCGACCGCCGCGCTCGCCGGCTACGTGATGTGGTCGGCGACGGTTCGCCCGCTCGGCTTCCTCGAGCACGAATCCATCCTGATGTCCAAGCACTGGATGGACAAGGTCTGGAGCTGGGACCACTGTTTCAACGCGCTGGCCCTGGCCCCCGGCGATCCCGGCGCTGCGCTCGGCCAGTTTCGGCTCATCTTCGACCACCAGGACTCCTCCGGCGCTCTACCCGACTCCGTGACGCACTCAGAAATCCTGTACAACTTCGTGAAGCCGCCGATTCACGGTTGGGCATTCGACAAGCTGCGCCAGCGGATGCCCGACGCCATTCCCGTGGACGTCCTCGCGGCCGTATACGACCAGTTGTCGGCCTGGACGGATTTCTGGCTCAACTCCCGGCGCATCGCCGGGCACGAGCTCGCGCACTACCAGCACGGCAATGACAGCGGTTGGGACAATTCCTCGACCTTCGACCGCGACCGCGTCATCGAGGCCCCCGACCTCGCCGCCTTCCTGATTCTGCAACTCGACACTCTCGCGCGGCTCGCGGACGAACTGGGCCGGGACGACGGAGCCAGCAGGCGCGGCCAGCGTGACTCCATGGCGACCGCCCTGCTGGCCGAGCTCTGGGACGGCGAGCACTTCGTGGCCCGCGCCCCGCTGAGCGGGCGCACGAGTTCCACGACGAGCCTCCTCAACCTGTTGACGATCGTCGCGGCGGATTTCCTGCCGGTGGAGGTGCGCGAGCGTGTGGCCGATTCCATCACGGGTCATCTCACCGATTGGGGACCGGCGACCGAGCTGCCCTCATCACCGCTGTACGAATCCGACGGCTATTGGCGGGGCCCGATCTGGGCGCCCTCCACCGTGATCGTCGAAGACGGGTTACGCAGGGCAGGCTTCGCGACACTCGCGGATACCGTCAGCGAGCGCTTTCGCCGCCTCTGCGAAAGGTCGGGGTTCGCTGAGAATTTTGACGCGCTGAGCGGCGACGGTCTCCGCGACCGTGCATACACCTGGACCGCGAGCTCCTACCTCCTGCTCGCGCACGAAGCGTTCATCCGAGCGTCCGACAACTGACCGAAAGAACACGACACATGCCTTCTCTTATCGCACCCCCGACACTCCGCGGAGGCCCCGTGCGGCCGTCGACGAGCGCGCTGCGGGCACTCGGACCGGACGAAGTGTCTCTCACCGGGGGATTCTGGCAGGAGAAGCAAACCCTGAACTCCGAAGTCATCCTCGACCACTGCCAGCGGTGGATGGAGCGGATCGGGTGGATCGGGAACTTCGATCGCGCCGCCAACGGCGCGCTCGGCAGCGACCACGCCGGGATCGAGTTCGTCGACTCCGAAGTGTACAAATTGCTTGAGGCTCTGGCCTGGGAACTCGGACGAAAGCCCGACGCCGATCTCGAATTCAGATACCGCGCCCTGGTCGCCCGTGTCGAGTCGGCCCAGGAGGCCGACGGATACCTGCACACGAGCTTCGGGCGCTCCGGGCAACCGCCGCGCTATTCGAACCTGGAATGGGGACACGAGCTCTACTGCTTCGGGCACCTCATCCAGGCTGCCGTCGCGCGGCTACGGTCCGGTTCCGATGACGAGCTCGTGCGGGTGGCTCGGCGTCTCGCCGACCACGTCTACGGCGAGTTCGGGCCGGACGGTCGTGACGCCGTCTGCGGGCATCCCGAGATCGAGGTCGCCCTCGTTGAATTCTCCCGAGCGACAGGCGAGCCGCGCTACCTCGAACTCGCCCGCATCCTCGTCGAACGTCGTGGGCGCGGCCTGCTCGTACCCGACAGGTTCGGAGCAGAGTATTTCCTCGATGACATGCCGGTGCGGGACGCCACCGTTCTCCGCGGTCATGCGGTGCGTGCGCTGTACCTGGCTTCGGGCGCCCTGGACGTGGCCGTCGAGACCGACGATTCGGCGCTCGCGAGCGCGGTGGCCGCGCAGTGGGACAACACCGTGGCCAGGCGCACGTACATCACCGGCGGCGTTGGATCACACCATCTCGACGAAGCATTCGGCGAAGACTACGAGCTGCCGCCGGACCGCGCCTACGCGGAGACCTGTGCTGGAATCGCATCGGTGATGCTGAGCTGGCGCCTGTTGCTGCAGACCGGCGACGCCAAGTACGCGGACCTCATCGAGCGCACACTCCTCAACAACATCCTCGCCTCCCCGCGCGCCGATGGCCGGGCGTTCTTCTACACCAACACCCTTCACCAGCGCGTGGACGGTACCGTGCCGGAGGAGGATGAAATCAACGCGCGCGCGCAGTCCAGCCTTCGTGCTCCCTGGTTCGAGGTGTCGTGTTGCCCGACGAACATCGCCCGCACCCTGGCCAGCGTCAACCTGTACTTCGCAACCGCAACGGAAACCGGGGTGCAACTGCACCAATACGGCGACTATGACGTCGCGACGAATCTTGCGACCGGCCAGATCGCCCTCGAGGTGAGAACGGGCTACCCGTTCGACGGTACCGTCTCGGTTCACATCCGCGAGGCGCCGGAAGCGGAATCATCGGTCTCCCTGCGCATCCCACGGTGGGCCATCGGCCGCGCCGTCGTCACGGTCAACGGGGCACGAGTCGATTGCTCCGGATCGACGGTCACCATCAGTCGCGCCTTCCGCGCAGGTGATCAATTGACGCTCGACCTGCCGATGGCGCCGCGGGTGACCCACCCGCATCCGTCGATCGACGCGGTCCGCGGAACGGTCGCCATCGAGCGTGGCCCACTCGTGATGTGCCTGGAATCCTGCGACCTCCGGGAGGGACACGACCTCGCAGGCGTGTCCATCGACGATCGCGTCGGCCTGACCGAGACCGTGCGGGGAGCGCGGGTGCACGCGCAGTCAGCCCAATCGCCGAATCCTGACTGGCCCTATGGCCACGACGGCGGGTTCACGGCTGAGAATGCCGCCTGTGACGTCGAGCTCATTCCCTACTTCGACTGGGCGAACCGTGGCCCGTCCACGATGCGCGTCTGGCTCCCGGTCGCGACGCGCCCTGATCATTGAACCGAGTGTGATGCGAGCCCGGTGACAGCCTCGCAACGAGCCGTCGTTCCCAGCTGTTGCCTTCTCGGGAAAACCTGACCCCACCCGGCGGAAGTCAGGGGCGGGCGTCGGGTGCAGGCTCCAGGAGTGCGGCGAAAACGTCGCCGAGTGGACCGGCCAGGTCTCCTGCGGAGGCCGATGACAGGGCCTCCAATCCCGAGGTGGTTCGCAACAGCACGATGCCGAAGCCGACGGACAGGGCGATCTGGGCGCGCAGCATGAGATGCTCGGTTTCGGCGTCATCCGGCCGCCAGCCGGCGGCCGCGGCCAACCGTTCGGCGAAATGACGGAACGTATTACGGCGGATCCGTTCCGCCGATTCATCCCCGGAGGAACGCAAGAGCAGGAGGAGCCCGAGCGGATGCTCACCGCTCGGCAGCTCCGCGAGGTGCCTGAGCATGGTCTGCAGCATCAGCTCAACGGTGTCGCTCTCCGGGATCGGGCGGTCGAGCTCTTCAACGGCACGGGTCAGGCACGCCTCGAAGAGGCCTTCCTTGGATGTGAAATACCGGTTGATCAGTGCCACGTTCACGCCGGCGTCCGTGGCGATGTCCCGGACCGTCGTCGCCGCGTAGCCGTCGTGCGCGAATCGACGCCGTGCCGCCTGCAGCAGGCACTGCCGCGTATTGGCGGCGTCGCGCTGCCGGACGCCGCCCGGGGCGTCGGACTCGGAGGGGGCGGCATCGATGGTCGGCATACCCGGTGTCATGGCATCCTTTCGTTCCCCTCCACGGTACAGGCCGGCAGAACCGATGTAAACATGCTTTGACTTACGGGCGATCATGGCTATGCTGGCCTAAGTCGCCAACTGTTTACATAGCATCCGGAGAGATATGTCCCAAACAACCGAACGGCCGGCCACGGGCTCGATTCCGACGCCCGCCCGTAGCCGAAACAGCACGCTCATCGTCCTCTACCTGTCCCTCGGTGGCCTGGCCTTCTCGGTCCTGCAGTCGCTCGTCGCCCCGGCACTCGCGACGATCGGGAAAGACCTCGGCGCCTCGACCGCCGATGTCAGCTGGATCCTGACGGCGTATCTGCTGTCGGCATCCGTGTTGACGCCCATCCTGGGACGTCTCGGCGATATGGTCGGCAAGCGCCGGATCATGATCGTCGTGCTCGCCCTGCTCCTCGCGGGCACCGTATTGGCGGCGCTCGCCCCCAACCTGGGTGTCCTGATCGTGGCCCGCGTGCTGCAGGGTGCGGCCGGTGCGGTGATGCCGCTTTCGATCGGCATCGTGCGCGATGAACTTCCGCACGAGAAGGTCGGGGTGACCATCGGGTTGCTGTCGGCGATCTTCGGCGTCGGTGCCGGGGTCGGCATCGTCGCCGCGGGACCCATTGTGGAGAACCTGTCCTGGCCGTGGCTGTTCTGGCTGCCGGGAATCCTCGTCGTCATCGCCCTGCTCGGTGTCATCTTCGGGATGCCGGAGTCACCGGTCAAGCGACCCGGCCACCTCGACGTGCTCGGTGCTGTCATCCTGACGGTCGGCCTCGTTTCGCTTCTCCTGGCGATCAGCAAGGGACAGTCCTGGGGCTGGGACTCCGGCAGCACGATCGGCCTCCTGGCCCTCGGCGCCCTCGCCCTCGTCGTGTTCGTGTTCGTCGAGCTGCGGGTGAAGGAACCCCTGATCGACATGCGCCTGTTCAAGATCCGCGGCGTGTGGACGGCGAACGTGGTGGGACTCGTCTTCGGTTTCGCCATGTTCGGCACCTTCGTCCTCGTGCCGACGCTGCTCCAGCTGCCGACCGTGACGGGCTACGGCTTCGGCGAGTCGGTGTCCTCTGCCGGCCTGTTCCTGCTCCCCACCGTGCTCATGATGGTGGTCTTCGGTCCCGTCGCCGGCATCCTCGTGCGCAAGATCGGCCCGAAGCCGCCGATGGTCTTCGGCGCCCTCTTCGTGACCGCCGCATTCGTGATTCCCGCACTCAACCACGCCGAACTCTGGCAGGTCGTCGTGTCGGGCCTGCTCACCGGTGCCGGCATCGGCCTGGCCTTCGCAGCGATGTCCAACGCGATCATCGAGAGCGTGCCGATCCACCAGACCGGAGAGGCGAGCAGCGTCAACACGATTGCGCGCACCATCGGCAGCAGCATCGGCACAGCCGTGATCGCCGCGTTGATCACGTCGCACAGCACCTCGCAGGGCCTGCCCCTGGACGACGCCTTCACGATCGGCTTCTGGGTCTGTGCCGCCGTGGCCGTTGTCGCGATCATCGCAGCGCTCGCAGCGCCGTCGATGAGCAAGCGCCGCGAGCAGGCACTCGCCCTCGGCGTCGAAGACCTCGACTGAACGCAGTGCCCGGACCGGGACCCCTCGGGGACCCGGTCCCTTCGGCTGTCGGAGAGAGCTCAGTCGCAGGGATCGACCGTGCGTTCGCCGGTCAGTGCGGCCACGGGAACGGCGCAGGTGTCGCCCTTCCACGCTTCGATTCCTTCCCGGACCGCGAAGCCGGCGATGAACAGCGCCGCAAGCGAGTCCGCCCACGCCCAGCCGAGCAGGGTATTCAGTAACAGCCCGATCAGAAGAGCGGCCGAGAGGTAGGCGCAGATCAGGGTCTGCTTGGAATCAGCCACGGCTGAAACCGAGCCGAGTTCGGTCCCGGTGCGACGTTCCCACCAGCTCAGGAACGGCATCACGAGCAGGCTGGCCATGGCGAGCCCGATGCCGACCGGGCTGTGCACGGCCTCCCGGACTCCGAAGAGGGACAGGGTGGCGTCGACACTCACGTAGGCGGCGAGCCCGAAGAACGAGAAAGCGATGACCCGCAGGGCGACCCGTTCGCGCTTCTCCGGATCGGGTGCGGAGAACTGCCACGCGATCGCGGCGGCGGACAGGACCTCCACGATGGAATCGAGGCCGAACCCGATCAGCGCGGCCGAGGTGGCGACGGTTCCGGCGGCGAGGGCGATGATGGCCTCGACCACGTTGTAGCTGATCGTGATAGCGACGATCCAGCGGATCCGGCGCTGCAGGACTCCTCTGCGCCGGGGATCCAGGCCGCGCGACGGCGCACCCGTCTCTGGCTTCATGCTCGGGTATCGCGGCAGAATGGAACACGACTCAGCATTCCCTGACTGTATCGCAGAGCATGACGCGTCGGTGAGGAAGCAACATTCGGATGATCGTGACGATTCGCCTTCGGGGTACGTCCTATTAGTGACTGTTCCCAATTCCGATCCGGCGAACAGTCCACGCCTGCCCCCTCTCTACGGTGGAGGGCGTTTGAATCGTCCCGCCGGCCTGCCGGCGCGACTCGATCGCAGTACTGGAACGAGGCTTCATGCTCCCCTCCACCCTTGCCCGTGCGGCCCTGTCGGCCCGCGGCCCGGTCAGCGAGCGGCTCCTCGCCGCGCTCTCCGAGTCCACTGAAACGGGAGGGTCCGGCCTGGCCGGGTTCGAGGCGCTGGCCGCACGTGCCCTCGGCCGAGTCCCGGACATCCTGGTCGACGAGGACCTGCAGCTGACTCTGTTCCTGCTGTACCGCCTGCACTACGACGGTGTCGTGCCGGGCGACGACGAGTGGGAATGGCATCCCGCCCTCCTGGCTGCACGTGTCGTCCTCGAGCGCGGTTTCGAGGCCGCATTGCGGGCCTCGGCGCCGCAGCCTCCGATTCCCGCGGCGACCCGCGACGACGTCGCCCGTGCACTCTTCACCCTGACCGGGCACGAGCACAACCCAGGCCTGGCACTCTACGTGGCGCGCGCGGCCACCGGGCAGCAGGCCGTCGAGTTCCTCGTCCACCGCTCGGTCTACGCGCTCAGAGAGGCGGATCCGTACGCCTGGGGAATCCCGCGCCTGGCCGGCCGGTCCAAGTCGGCACTCATCGAAATCCTTGCCGGTGAATACGGCGGCGGCCGGGTCGAGCGGATGCATTCGGTCCTTTTCGCGGATGCCCTGAGGGCGGCGGGGCTCGAGGGAGACTACGTCGCATCCGTCGACGCGGTGCCGGCTGTCACGCTCGCTTCCGTCAACGCGATTTCGATGTTCGGGCTCAACCGGCGCCTGCGTGGCGCGCTCGTCGGGCACCTGGCCGCGTTCGAGATGACGTCGGCGATTCCCAGCCGCTTGTACTCCGATGGATTCCAGCGCCTCGGTTTCGACGACAGTGTGGCCCGGTACTTCGATGTGCACGTCGAAGCCGGCTTCGCGCGTGAACAATCGGCCTGCCGGGCCCTCGCCGGTTCGCTCGCCGAAGATGACCCGGAGGCGGTCGGCGACATCATGTTCGGAGCGAGCGTGTTCCTGACTCTTGATGACCGTCAGTCGGCGCATCTGCTCGGCAGCTGGGCGGGCGGCTATCCCCCACTGCGAGCGGAGCGGAGCAGCCGGTAGACACGGCATGCTCAGGCAGCAGCGGTGCGGCGGGCGCCGGCGGCCCGGTTGATCGACCAGGTCACGACGACGCCCACCAGGATCATGGTGGCCAGGCCGAGGCCGGAATAACCGACGGCGCCGAGCACCAGACCGGCCAGGGCGCCGCCGAGGGCGCCGGCCGCGTTCATCGACAGGTCGGAGAAGCCCTGCAGGGCCGCCCGGTCATTCAGCCCGACCGCCTCGCCGATGAGGGCTGAGCCCGCGACGACGGATGCCGACCAGCCGAGGCCGAGCAGGATCAGGCCAGCGGTCATGGCGGTGCTCGAGTCTCCCGCGAGCCAGAAAAGCGTGAGCGACGACAACAGCAGGGCCTGGCCGGCGAGGATGACGGGCATCCGTCCTACCCGGTCGGCCAGCCAGCCGAACACGGGGGAGAAGGCGTACATGCCGGCGACGTGGAGGCTGATCGTGAGCCCCACGACGGTGAGGGTGGCGCCGTGCTCGCGCAGGTGCACCGGAGCCATGGACATCAGGGCGACCATCGTGGCGTGGCTCAGGGCGATCACCGCGACGGCATAGCGCGCGGAAGGGGTGGAGCGCAGGATGTCCAGGCCGCCGCGTGGGCGCGGCGCGGCGGAATCCGTCCCCCGGGACCTGAGCGCCGTCAGCAGTGGGTCGGGCCGGAGCCCGACCGTGTACACGATCGCCGCGCCCACCGTGGCGAGCAGGGAGAACGCGAAGGCACCCGTCATCGGGGGCAGGCCGAGGAAGGCGCCGACGACCTCGCCGGGGCCGAACAGGTTCGGTCCGAGAACGGCGCCGATCGTCGTGGACCAGACCACAATCGACAGATCGCGGGCCCGGAAGGCCTGGCTCGCCAGGTCTGTGGCGGCGAATCGGGCCTGCAGGTTGGCGGCCGATCCGGCGCCGAGCATCATCAATGCCAGGAGCAGGAGAGCGAAGACGTTGACGGAGACCGCGGTGATCGCAAGCACGGCGCCGGCGCCGGCAACGAGCGAACCGGTCGCAAGGGAAAGTCGCCGCCCCCTGGCCTGGGCGAGCCGGGCGAGGGGCACGGCGACGAGGGCCGCGCCGAGAGTGCTCATCGTGGCGGCCATGCCCGACCAGGAGCTCGACCCGGAGAGCTGAGCCGCCAGAAGGGCACCGAGGGAGAGTGTCGCCCCCATGCCTATTCCGCCGAGAATCTGCCCCGCGACGAGTACGCCGACGACCTTGCGCTGCAGCGGTCCGTGGGCGGGTTGCCCGGCCAGCGAGGTCTCGGCGGCTGACGGTTCGTTGGACACAGGTGCCTTCCGTTCGTTGCTGATTCCGGCATACCCATAGGGGTATCGATGACAGGCTATCGCTTCAGCGGAGCCATTTCGCGCGAACCTGGACATCGGCATCCTCGTAGCCGAGGCGATCATAGAAGGACAGTACTGCCGCATTGGCCGAGCGGACCATCAGCTGCAGCTTCACGACGCCACGTTCCCGGAGCCAATCCTCCGCGGCGACCATCAGTCGCCGTCCGAGTCCGGTACCGCGGTGGGTGTCGTCGACGGCGAGGTAGTACACCCAGCCTCGGTGGCCGTCGTGGCCGACCATCACGGTTCCGACGAGGGTCTTCCCGTCGAACAGCCCGAGCACGGTCGATGTCTCCCCGGCCAGCGCGCGCAGCAGGTCGAGCTCGGGCGGGTTCCAGGGTCGGGTGAGTCCGGCCTGGTCCCAGAGCGCGGATGCGCTACCGAGGTCCGCCGGAGTCAGATCGGCTATGTGCATGACCCGATTCTTCCACTTCCGGTCGGAGGCTCTTTCGGAGCGCGACAGATGGCGGTTGAATGTCCGCGACAGCCGCTGTGTCACCCAGCCACCGTGCGATGCGGGAGGAACCGATGCTCGAGCATGCGCCGCGCCGAAGCGCCAGGATCGCCGAGGAGATCCGCGGCGAGATGGGGTACCAGGGCCGGACCCTGAAGGAGCTGTCGGCGGCGACCGGAATCTCGATGGCCATTCTGCGTCGACGGCTCACCGGGGAGAAATCGTTCTACGTCGAGGAACTCGAGCGGATCTGTCGCTACCTGAACATCTCCGTGATCGACCTCATCGAACGCACCGAGCTGTAGCCGGCAGCCGGCCGTCGCCGGCGCTGCGGTTACGCGCCGTGGTTACGCCCGCGGCTTGAACGGGTCGGTGATGTCGGCCACGGTTGCGCCGTAAGCGTCGATCAGGGCGTCGGCGTCGACGAATGCGGAGTAACCATGCTCGCCCGCGCCCATCGCGACCCGGTTGCCGCGCAGGCGTTCGTCGGCGAAGACGGGCCAGGGGGTCGTGCTGCCGAGCGGGGTGATGGTGCCGCGGGAGTAGCCGGTCGCCGCCAGGGCGACGTCCTCGTGCGGGAGCGAGAGCTTGTTCACGCCGACGAGTGCGCGCAGCTTCGCCCAGCTGATCTGCCGGTCGCCGGGCACGAGCGCAAAGAGATAGTCGCCGTCATGCCGCTTGACGACGAGCGACTTGACGATGCCGGACGGGTCGATCCCGAGGAGCCGTGCGGCGCTTTCGAGGCTGTCGGCCGCGGGCCGGGGGACGATGTCGATGTCGAGTCCGCGGGCGCGGGCATCCGCCGCCACCCGCTCACGCCCCGTTTCAGTCATGGGGCGAGTCAACCACATGCGGGGTCTGAGCGGTCGGCGACCCCGCCCGGCTCAGTGACCGCCGAGCAGCCGGAGCACCCGGTCGTACGCGCCGTCGGCCTCAGCGAACCGCAGGAACTTCACGTTCTCCACCGTGACCTGCTCGACGTCGGGTTCGGCCTCGAGTATGCCCATAACCTCCGACAGGAAGTCGTCCAGCGGCATGGCCTGCTCGCTGTTCTCCTGGTTCAGGAGCGTCGTGCGGACGGCGGGGGGAATCAGCTCGAGCACCTGCACCGAGGTGCCGGACAGCTGCACGCGCAGGCTTTCGGTCAAGGAGTGGATGGCGGCCTTGGTCGCGTTGTACGTCGGCGTCATCGGCAGCGGAACGAACGCCAGTCCCGAGGACACGTTCATGATGACCGCGTCGGGCTGTCCGATCAGGAACGGCGTGAACGCGCTCAGCATCCGCAGCGGCCCGAGCAGGTTCGTCGTGACCGTCGCTTCTGCGGTCGCCAGAAACCCGGAATCGAGCAGGTTCTCGGGGAGCATGATGCC
Source organism: Cryobacterium sp. RTC2.1 (assembly GCF_035018685.1). NCBI lineage: Bacteria > Bacillati > Actinomycetota > Actinomycetes > Micrococcales > Microbacteriaceae > Cryobacterium > Cryobacterium sp. RTC2.1. The sequence goes on along the minus strand of NZ_JASJXJ010000023.1, from coordinate 4,331 downwards.
GGCCATGTTGACCAACACATTGAGCTCGGGGTGCTCGGCGGTCACGGTGCGGAATGCACTCGCTATCGAGTCCGGGTCCGTGACATCGAGAACGAGAGACTCGATGCCGTCGTTCTCGGCGACGATCGCGTCGAGGAGTTCCTGTCGGCGCCCGGCGACGATCACCGTGTTCCCGGCCTGGTGGAAGCGCAGCGCGAGGCCGTGCCCGATGCCGGACGTGCCGCCGGTGATCAGAATGGTGTTGCCTGTGGTCTTCATGGTGTCGCTTTCTCTCATGCGCTCGTCGACGGTGTCGACGGTGCCGGGTGTCAGTTGTCGCGCGGCGTGCGCCGCCGGTGACGGATGCGCGGTGTTACGACTCTGCCGCCTCCTGTCCGCCGGCGGGAGAGGAGCCCTTGTCCACGGACCGGCGATCCCTGTCACCGGTCGCGTTAAGCGGTGATGATGGGGAGATGGACGTACGAGGAATGGACAGACCGGGGCTGGCCGATTTCCTGCGCAAGCGCCGCGAGCTGCTGCAGCCGGAAGATGTCGGTCTCATGAAGGGACCGCGGCGGCGGGCCACCGGCCTGCGGCGGGAGGAAATCGCGAATCTCGCCGGCATGTCCGTTGACTATTACGCCCGGCTGGAACAGCAGCGTGGCCCCCAGCCATCCGACCAGATGCTGGCCGCCATCGCCCGAGGACTCCGCCTGAGCCTCGACGAACGCGACCACCTCTTCCGGCTGGCCGGTCACACGGCGCCCCCGCGGATCCGGCGGACCGACCACATCAGCCCGGCCCTCCTGCGCGTGCTCGACAGGCTCGACGACACTCCCGCCCTCGTGCTGTCCGACCTCGCAGACACCCTGGTGCAGAACCGGCTCGCCACCGCACTTCTCGGGGACCAGACCCGCCATTCCGGCCTGGCCAGGAGCGCCTTCTACCGGTGGTTCACCGATCCCGACGAGCGCCGGTACTACCCGGAGGCCGCCCATGCCCACCAGGGCCGGATCCAGGCCGCAGGTCTCCGGCTGGCGTTGACGGCCGGCGGCCCCGACCACCGGGCCGAACAGATCGTGGCGCGGCTGCTGCACCTCAGCCCGGAGTTCGCGGCCCTGTGGGACCAGCACGAAGTCGCCGCACGCTTCGACGACCACAAGACCATCGTGCATCCCGAGCTCGGCGAGATCGAGCTCGACTGCCAGGCGCTGTTCACCGAGAACCAGGCTCAGACTCTCCTGGTGCTGACGGCCGCGCCCGGCACCCCCGGCTACGACAAGCTGCAACTACTCGCGGTGCTCGGCCAGCAACGATTCGCTCCCGATCCGTCGGCCGCAGCGGGTGCCTAGCCCAGCCGGGGTCAGCCGAGCCGGTCGAGGTAGCGGAGGATGATGCCCTCGCGGAGGGCCCAGGGCGAGACCTCGAGTTCGTCCACCTTCAGGGCGGCCATCGCTGCCTGGAGCACGATCCCGCCCGCCACGATCTGGAATGTGCGGTTGGCGGTGATACCGGGCAGGGCGGGGCGGGCGTCCGCAGGAATGCGGGCCAGCCGGGGTACCCAGTCCGCAAGCTGGGCGCGGCTGAGCAGCATCCGCTCACCCGAACCGAAACCGTCCGAGGTATACCCTGCGAGCTTCGCCAGGGACCTGATCGTCTTGGACGAGCCGACGACGTGGTGCGGGGCCGGCTGTCCGGCGAAGGATGCGACGGCCTCGGCGAGCACGTCGGCCGCGTGTGCGCGCAGGGCCGCAACCTCCTCGGCGAGCGGGGGATCGTGGTGCAGGAATCCCACGGTCGTGCGCCCGGCGCCGAGCGGGACAGAGAGGGCCACCGCCGGTGTCTCATTCGCGCCGGCGGCGATCTCGAGCGACCCGCCGCCGATGTCGAACAGCAGGATGTCCCGAGCCGACCAGCCGTACCACCGTCGCACCGCGAGGAAGGTGAGGCGGGCCTCGTCCTCGCCGGAGAGGACCTGCAGGGCGACGCCGGTCTCCCTCTCGATCGTCGCGAGCAGTTCCGGGCCGTTCGTGGCGTCGCGGAGGGCGGAGGTCGCGAAGGGGAGCAGGTCGTCGACCTCGTGCCGGCTCGCGACGTCGGCCGCGTGCTGCACCGCGGACAGCACGGCAGCGCAGCCCTCCCCGGTGATCGCCCCTTCCGGGGTGAGATACCGCATCAACCGGAGGACGGCCTTGTCGGAAGCCATCGGGACCGGCTGGGCGCCGGCATGGGCGTCGACGACGAGCAGGTGGACGGTATTCGAACCGACGTCAATGACTCCGAGGCGCACAGTCTGACGATACCAAGCCGGAGGACACGTCGTCGCCTACAGGGTGGGCTCAGGGACCACGAAGCGCTGCCATGCCCAGGCGCTGACGCTGAGGGCCGCGAAGAGACCGGAGGCGACCCACATCAGGGTCACGCTGCCCTCGCCGTGCCACAGTCCGACGACGGGGTTCAGCACGGCGAACATGATCGTGAAGGCGGCGAGGGTCAACCCGATCCAGGCGAGCGGCGACCAGGCGACGATGCTGCGCCCGCTCGTGCTGCCGATCGGGATGAGCACGAGAAGCGCCGATCCGATCGCGGTCAGCACGACGCTGTTGGCGACCTCGGCGGCGAGCAGGTCCCCGAAATCCGCGCCGGTCGGCAGTATCCCGAGCACGAGCCAGCCGAGGAGCGCGAGCGCGAGCAGGCTTCCGGCACGCAGCGCCGCAAGCTGGCCGCGATGGATCGCGCTGTGGCCGCTCGAGACGGCGACGCTGCCGAGCAGCCCGAAGAGCAGTGCCGGATGGATCTCGAACGCGCGCGAGCCGAGCGCGGTCACCGCGACGAGCAGCAGGTACCGCGGCAGGAATGTGACGGATGCCGGCACGCCCCACACCCGCGAGCTCCACCACTGCGGCACGAGGGCTCCGACCGTGTTGACGACGATGAGGGCGAGCATGACCGCGAGCAGCAGTCGCAGGAAGGCCGGCTGACTCGACACGGTGCCGGAGAGCATGATGAGCGTCGCTGCAGCGGCGACCGAGGCGGCCGCGATGAGCCAGCGGTTCACGATCACGGTGGGGGCCTTGTCGAATTCCTCCCTCGCCTGGTTGCGGCCGGAGAGGGCGGCCGTGTTCCAGAGCGGGCGGCCGTCCCGTGCCCGCACGATCGTGCCGCTCAGCAAACGGGCGGGAATGACGAGGAGCACGAGGGCGCCGATGGCGAAGAGTACGGCCTCGAGCCAGGAGAAGTCGGCGTTCGCGCCCGGCGGCAGTACCGCGCTCGTGAACTGGGTGGGGTCGTTCCAGCCGCCGGGGAGGGCGGGATCATGTCCGGATGACGAACCGCCGCCCGGTGGTGCCGGTGCGACCGCCGTCGGGGTCGCCGAGGGTGCCGGGGTGGCGGTGGCGCTCTCGGACGGTGTGCCGGGCGCCGACGCCGGAGCCGTGGCTGTCGGGGAGCTGCTCCCTGCCTCGGCAGAGGGCGACGACGACGGAGGGGTGGCCGACGGTGATGCGTCCGGTGCGGGACCGAAGTCGACGCCGAGGCCGGGGCTTCCCTGGCTCTGGTTGCCTGCGGCATCCTGTTGGGCGGCGATCACGAGGTGGTTGCCCGCGGCGACCGTGCCTGTCGCGGTGCAGGCCCAGGCTCCCGCGGCGACGGCGACGGTGCACAGCGAGTACGGGCCGGCGAACACGGTGACGGTGGCGCCGTCCTCACCCGTCCCCGTGTACGTCGACCCCGTCTGGGCCACCCGCGCGCCGGCGGTCGGTGACGAGACGACGGGAGCGGCGGGCCGGTCGAAGTCGAAACGGATACTGAGCGCTGCACTGTCGTTCGACCAGGAGGGCGCGCTGAACCCGGTCTGCTGCGCTGCCGTCACGGTGTGGATGCCGCTGCTCGGCAGGTCAGGGAAGGTGCACGCCCACGCCCCTCCCGTGTCTGCCGTCGCCGGGCAGCTCTCGCCGGTCGACACCGTGGCGACGACGGATGCCCCCGGGTACGCGGACCCCCGGACGGTTCCGTTCGACGCCGGGTTGCCGAGCGGCCCGCCCGTCACGACGGGTTCACCGAGGACGTCGATGGTCTCCTCGGCGGTGAGGCTCGAATCGCCTGTCACGACGACCTTCAGCCGGACGTTCTGCCCGCTCGGGAGGTTTGCGGGGCAGGACCAGTCCGTCGACGGGGTGGCTTCGATGATGCAGAGCGGGTCGCCCTCACCGGGGTTGAGGAGCTGGATCTCCTGATTGGCCGCGCGAGTGCCGGAGACCGTCGTGGTCGAGCGGCCGACGAAGGTATGGGCCGGAGGACTGTCGATCGTGGGGGATGGCGAAAGCGGGGTTGCGGCCGGCCCGCTCGGGGGC
>NZ_JASJXJ010000022.1:0-31934 GCF_035018685.1 Cryobacterium sp. RTC2.1 | reverse complement strand
AGCCGGGCCGGGAGAAGTGTCTCTCCCGACCCGGCTCTTCCGGTCACTGAGTGGTGGCTACTCGCGCTACTCGCGCGGAAGTCCTGCCGGGTTCACGAGGGACTCGGTGACGCCCTCGGACGTGAGGCCCCAGCGGGCGAGAACGTCGCCGTATTGACCGCCCGTGATCGCCTTGTTGAGCACGATGCTGACGCCCTCGATGAGGCCGTTGCCCTTCTTGGTGCCCGCAGCGATGTTGGCGTGCGCCGGGTAGCCGCCGTTGAAGGTGCCGACGAGCCTGGTCTCACCGTTCTGGGCTGCTGCGTAGGCAGAGGTCGCGTTCGGTCCGAAGTTGGCATCGGCGCGCCCGGACTGCAGGGCGAGGTTCGCGGCTGCGGTGTCGTCGAAGTACTGGTACTCGACGGGGGCGAGGCCCTTGGCGATGTTCTCCTTGTCCCAGCCCTGGAGGATCTTCTCCTGGTTGGTCCCGGAGCCGACGATGACCTTGAGGCCGGCGACGTCCTTGGCTTCCTTGATGGACGAGATCTTCGAGTCGCTCTTCACGTAGAAGCCGAGGAGGTCCTCGCGGTAGCTCGCGAAGTCGTAGAGGTCCTTGCGGGCCTCGGTCACCGTGACGTTGGACGTGATCAGGTCGTACTTGCCGGACTGGATGCCGAGGGGCCAGTCCGCCCACGCTGCCGGCTGCAGGTTGAGCTCGAGGCCGAGACCATCGGCGATGAGCTGGGCGATGTCGGTTTCGTTGCCGATCAGGGTCGTGTCGTCGGTCGCGAACAGGCCAAGGGGAGCGACGTACGGGCTGACGACGACCGTGAGCTTGCCGGCCTCGATCGGGGTGAAACCGCTCTTCTTGATGGCCGCGATGGCCTCGGGCACCTTGTCGAGACGGATCCGGTCCTGCTTCGGGCCGAGGTTGAACGTCACAGGTGCGGCGGACGCCGAGGGAGAGGCCGCGCCTGCGGCCTGGGCCGAGCTGTTGCCGGTGCCGGCCAGGACGGCCGCGGTGATGCCGCCTGCGACGAGAGCAACGGCGGCGATGCCTCCGATGATGACCGCGGTTTTCTTCTTAATTGCCATTGTGTGCCTCTATTTCTGTGGGGTTCTGTTTGTGAATGCTGCTGTGCAGGGTGGGTGGTGGCTGATTGGCCCGGAACGCGTTTAGAGCACGCGACCCAGGAATTCTTTGGTGCGCGGGTGCTTCGGCGAACCGAAGACCTGCTCGGGGGGACCGACTTCGAGGACGTGCCCGGCGTCGATGAACACGATCCGGTCGGCGACCTCGCGGGCGAATCCGATCTCGTGGGTCACGATGATGAGCGTCGTGCCGAGTTTGGCCAGGTCTCGGATCACGTCCAGGACCTCTCCGACGAGCTCGGGATCGAGCGCCGATGTCGGTTCGTCGAAGAGCAGCACCTTGGGCTGCAGGGCCAGGGCCCGCGCTATCGCGACGCGCTGCTGCTGGCCGCCGGAGAGTTGGCGGGGATAGGCGTCCGGCTTGTCGGCGAGGCCCACCTTCGCGAGGAGTCCGAGGGCGAGTTCGCGGGCATCCGACTTGCCCAGGCGCCCGAGAGCGACGGGAGCGACGGCGATGTTCTCTGCGGCCGTGAGGTGCGGGAAGAGGTTGAAATTCTGGAAGACGACGCCAACGTTGGTGCGCCGCTTCAGGATCTCGCGTTCCTTCAGCTCGAAGAGCCGGTCACCGCGCTGCTCGTACCCGATGAGCTCGCCGTCCACGGTGACCCAGCCCCTGTCGACGCTCTCGAGGTGGTTGATTGTGCGGAGCAGGGTGGACTTGCCGGACCCCGACGGCCCGAGGATCGCGACGACCTCCCCGGGCTGCACGGTCAGGTTCACGTCGTGCAGGACTTCGTGGCCGGCGTAGCTCTTGGAGACGCCGCGAATTTCGACGAGGCCGCGGGTCGCCGGTGCGGTCAGCGTGCCGGAGGCCTGGGTTACTGCGATGCTCATGATCCGTTTCCGCCGATCCGGGTGGTGGGTGCTTCGGGTGTTTCGGGTTTCTCGTCGTGCCGCGCCCATTGGGTCTTCACCCAGCCGCGTGCCGCCTGGATGGGCGTCGGCGGAACCACTCTGAGGGCACCTCTGGCGAAGTGGCGCTCCACATAGAACTGGGCGACGCTCAGCACGGTGGTGAAGATGATGTACCAGACCACCGAGACCAGCAGCAGCGGGATCACCTGCTGGTTGCGGTTGTAGATCACCTGGGTTACGTAGAAGAGTTCGCCGAGGGCGATGACCGACACGATCGAGGTGCCCTTGATCAGGCCGATGATCTCGTTGAAGGCGTTCGGGAGAATCGCCCGGGCGGCCTGCGGCAGGATGATCCGCAACACCCGTACGTGCCGGGGGAGTCCGAGGGCGGCAGCGGCTTCCAGCTGGCCCTGGTCGACCGAGAGGATGCCGCCGCGGATGATCTCGGCGGAGTACGCCGCCTGGTTGAGCGAGAGTCCGAGCACCGCGGCAGCGAACTGGCTGACCAGGGTCACGGTGTCGAAGCTCCAGAAGTAGTTGTCGGTGAACGGGACGCCGAGCCCGAGGCGCGGGTACAGGTAGCCGAGGTTGTACCAGACGAGCAACTGGACGAGCAGCGGAACCGAGCGGAAGAACCAGATGAACGACCAGGACACGCTGTTCAGGATCGGCGACTTCGACAGCCGGGCGAGGGCGAGCAGTGTGCCGAGGACGAACCCGATCGTCCCGGAGACGACCGTGAGGGCGAGTGTCAGCTGGATGCCCTTGATAATCGCCGGTGCGAAGAAGTAGGTCGCGAAGATCGGCCAGCCGTATTTGTCGTTCGTGGCGAGGCTCCAGAGGAACTGCAGCACGACGAAGAGCACGAGGGCGCCGAAGATCCAGCGCACAACGTGGCGGGTGTGCACGACCTTGAGGGCGGCGAAATCGGGCGACTTCCGGTTCACGACCTGGTTCACGTCTCGGCGAGAAGCGGACGAGTCCTCGGTCGGCGCCGCCGACCGGTGTTCCTTCACGGTGTCCGTCATGGTCTCAGTCGCTTTCGGGGATCAGTGCGACGAAGCGCGGGTTGTCAGCGTGTTCGCGCCGGATGGCTGCATGGTGCGCCGCCGTGATGCCGGCAACGTCGAGTTCCTGGGCGTCGAGGCTCTTCGCGAAGGCGTGGATGACCACCTCATCGGGGGTGAGCGCGGTGTCGAAGAGCGGCGTGTAGCCGGTGACGAGGTAGAGGTTCTTCGCTTCGGGCTGGCGGGGGCCTGTCGTCAGGAACACCCGGTCGTAGCCGCGCCTGGCGGACTCGGCTTCGAGTTCGGCGACGACGAGCCGGGCCAGGCCCTGACGCCGATGGGTCGCGGCGGTCCAGATGCGCTTGAGCTCTGCGGTGCGCTCGTCGAACCGTTTGAACGCGCCACCGGCGATCGGGATGCCGTCGCGCACCAGCACGACGAAGGCTCCGTCGGGCGCCGCGAAGGCGTCGACCGGGTACCGGGAGATCTCGGTGGAAGCACTCTCGCCGAAGTATGAGCCGTACCGGGAGTGGTACTCCGCGGCGAGGTCCGTCAGCAGCGGCTGGGCGAGCGGGTCGTCGGCGGCGACGTAGACGAAGGTGTCTCGCGTGGTGGTGGTGCCGGCAAATTCGATGCTCACGGGGTGCCTTCCTTTCTCGTGGGTGGCGGTGGGAAGCGATGGGGAGCCAGGAAGCGGGACGACCCCGCTGGAGTTGAAACCTAAGGGGGTCTCCGAAGCGGCGCCAACGCATCCGCTTCACAATTCGTCACCTCGTCACGGCGCGACACATTGGGCGGGATTTGTCGCCGTCGAGACGACTCTTGTGTCATGAGCGACTCCAGAGGCACTGACCCCACGGGACCCGACCGCGCCCCGGCCATCGCGATCATCGGCGGCGGGCCCCGCGGATCCGGCGTGCTCGAACGCCTCGCGGCAAACCTCGACGAAACGTGGGGGAGGGACCGGCCCCTGGTCGTGCACGTGATCGACCCGTTCCCACCCGGAGCCGGCCGGATCTGGCGGCACGACCAATCCCCGCTGCTCAAACTGAATTCCCTCGCCGAGGACGTCACGATGTTCACCGACGAGACGTCGGTCATCGAGGGCCCGATTCTGCCCGGACCATCCCTGATCGAGTGGGCCGCCGGCGTCAGGGCCGGAACGATCGAGATCCCCGCGATCGACGGTGCCGGAAAGGACGGTGCCGGAAAGGACGGTGCCGGCGAGATCGATGCGGTCCTCGCCGCCGAGATCGCCGGCCTCACCGGGGCGAGCTTCCCGACCCGTCGCCTGCAGAGCCTCTATCTCGCCTGGTTCCATGAGGAGGCCGCCGCCGCACTGGGGCCGAACGTGACCGTCGAGTCCCACCGGGCCACCGCCATCCGGGTCGACGACATCGACGACGCCGCCGGCCAGATCGTGGTCCTCTCGACCGGGGTCACCCTGAACGTCGATCTCGTGCTCTACTCCCTCGGTCACAACGGTGCCGACCCGTCCCCAGAGCACGCGGCCCTCACCGAATTCGCCCGCCGTCATGACCGCTACTACCTGCCGCCCGCCTTCACGGCGGATGCCGACACGAGCGCGCTCGAGCCAGGCGAGCGGGTCATCGTGCGCGGCTTCGGCCTGGCCGCGGTGGACCTCACCGTGCTCCTGACCGAGGGCAGGGGCGGCCGCTTCACCCGGCTGCCCGATGGGCGGCTGCACTACGCGCCGTCCGGGCTCGAACCCCGGGTACTGATCGGGTCGCGCAGGGGAGTGCCGTACCACTCCAAGATCAGCTCGACCATCGTCGGGGAGCCACCGGTTCCCCGGTTCTTCACGCCCGACGTTGCCGCGGCCCTCGACAGGGACAGCTCGAGCCTCGACTTCACGAGCGATGTCTGGCCACTGATAGCGCAGGAAATGGTCTGGGGATACTACCGGGAGCTTTTCACCGGACACCCCGAGCGGGTGTCCGCGTCCTGGGCGGACTTCTCCGACCGTTTCGACGCGATCGACCCGAGGGCGCTGCCGGTCGCCGCCGCACGGCCGGAACGGTCAGGGGAACGTGCGGCGAGTCATCCGCTCACCGAGTGGGGTGCCGACACGTTCCTCATCGAGCAGGATGCGGCACGCTTCCGCGCCCTCGTCGAGTCAACCGTCACCGACCCGATCGACCGGCTGTTCCTGCCCGACTTCGACCGTCCCCTCGACGGCCTTCGGTTCGAGTCGGTCGCCGAGCTCCAGGATGCCCTGCGCGACTATATCCGCCGCGATCTCACCCTCCGCACCACGCCGGAGCACAGCGCGACCTTCGCCCTGTTCATCGCCCTGCTCCGGAGCCTCTTCGCGCTTTCGGACATCATCGATTCACCGAAATGGAGCGCGCAGTCACGGGTGCGTGACATCCACGGCTGGTGGCTCGGCTACTTCAGTTTCATCGCGAGCGGTCCACCTGGCCACCGGCTCGAGGAACTCCTCGCGCTCTCCGAAGCCGGCATCGTCGAATTCCTCGGTGGCGACCTCTGGGTCGAGACCGACGAGGTGACGGGCCTGTTCCGGGCCGGAAGCGCGAACCTCGACCGGGTCGTCACGGCGACCGCACTCGTCGACGCGCGACTTCCCGACACCGTGGTCTCCGCGAGCGACAACCCGCTGCTCAGGTCGCTCCTCGACTCCGGCGCCGGTGTCGAGGAGCAGGCGACGGATGCCGGCTTCACCGGGAGCACGGGACGTCTCGCGGTGCGCCAGGCCGACACCCGGGTCCTGACGCCGGACGGAGACCACCACCCGCGACGATTCGCCATCGGGCCGTACACGAACTCGCCGTTCGTCGGCGCCTTCTCCCGCCCGCGCACGAATGCGATCTCCTTTCGCGAGAACGACAAGGTCGCCAGGGCGCTCCTGGTCCACCTCGACAGCCTCGTGGGCGACCCGGGGCGCACTCGGCTGCCGGCCGACCTGGCCGCGAGCACCCGATGATCCGGGCGCTGTGGGCGTTCCTGGCGAGTTGCCCGGTGCCGGCCGATGAGACTCTGCTTGCGACCTCGTCGCCCTATGTCCTGCGTCTCGTTGATGACGGCGTCGCCCCCTTCGACAGAAAGGACGAGCTCACCACCTGAATTGCACCGCGGCGTGCCCGAGAGGACGAAGGGACCGGTTTCATATTCCGGTAATCGCAGGTTCGAATCCTGCCGTCGCGTCACGACCCGTCGACGCTAGGCACTGGCGCGCGATAATGCCAGCGATCACGCATTCTTTACGACATGTTTCCGTCCGCGACGGGATGTGTCGGCCAGGACCCCGGCCCGAATCGACCCGGCCTAGCGTCGACCCATGACGAATCACACCTCCCCGGCGTTCGACGCCGACTGGTCGGAGCGCGACGGCCACCTCGTGCTCGGTGCGATGGTGCGCACCCTGGGGTCCTTCCCGTCCGGTTGGAGGTATCCCGGTGCGCACAACGACCCTTCGACCGATCCCCGCGCGCTCAAGCGCCTCGCGCTCGCCGCGGAGAAGGCCGGCTTCGACTACCTGTTCCTCGGTGACTGGCTCGCGACGGATCCGGAGCTCGAGTTCTCGGACCCGCACCTGCTCTCCCGCGTCGACTCGATGAGCACAGCGGCTTACCTCGCGGCGATCACGCGACGGATCGGTCTGGTCGGAACAGTGGAGACCGCCCACTCCGAGCCATACGCGACGGCCAGGGCCGCTGCGTCGATCGACCGGCTCAGCGGAGGGCGCTTCGGGCTGAACCTCACCGTCGGATCCGATGCCAAGGTCGAGGCGAATTTCGGGCCGCCCGGAGCCCGCACCCACCTCGACCGCTTCGACGTCGCAGACGAATACGTCACCGTGCTCCGCGGCCTCTGGGACACCTGGGGCGAGAACGCCTTCACCAGGAACATCGCGAGCGCCGCCATCATCGACCGGTCCAGGGTCACGCCCCTTGAGCACGTCGGACCGGCCTTCGCGGTGGCCGGTCCCCTCAATGTGCAACGACCCGTCCAAGGCCATGTCCCGCTCGTCCACGCCGGCACCTCGCGTCGCGCCCAGCAGTTCGCGGCCGAGCAAGCCGACATCTACGTGGTCGCACCGACGAGCCTGGGCGACGCCGCCGAGTTCTATCACGACACCAAGGCCAGGGTCGAGGCGGCCGGCCGTGCGGCATCCGCCCTGACCATCGTCGCCCTCGTCCTTCCGATCGTCGGCGAGACGCGAGCGGATGCCTGGGCCGTCTACGACCGGCTCGTGGACCTGTTCCCTGTCGACGACGGCACCCCGGAAGCGGCGGACCTCGACCTGCCCGCCAACCGGAACATCCGGCACCTGCGCCAGGTCATCGGGCTTCCGCTCGTCGAGAGACGCTTCGACGAGGCCGTCACCCCCGGCACCGCGAGCCGTTTCACCGCGGCGGGCGCCCGTCTCGTCGACGTGGTCACCCGCCGCTCCGGTCGCACGATCGGCGGCAAGCGGCCGGTCACCTATCGGCACCTCCTCGTCGCCCACCTGATCAGGTCCCCGATCGTGGTCGGGTCGCCCGCCGATATCGCCGACCACCTCGAAACCTGGTTCCGGGCGAGTGCGGTCGACGGCTTCAACGTACTGAACGCCTTCCTGCACGAACAGTTCGAGACCTTCGCCCGTCTCGTCGTGCCCGAACTCCGCAGTCGCGGGCTCATCAGGGACGAGTACGAGGCCACCACTCTCCGCGGTCACCTCGGTTCTCCACTGCCGACCGCGCCATTGCCGGCGCTCGCCGCCGCGACCGCCCCCACCACCCGCACCGACTGAAGGACAACCATGACCGAATCACACGTGACCGAGACGCCGACCGAGACGCCGACCGAGACGCCGACCGAGACGCCGACCGAGACGCCGGCCAGGCCCCTCCGCGTCGTCGCCGTGTCCGGCAGCCTGCACGCGCCCTCGAAGACGACGGTTCTCCTCAAGGAAATCCTCGCCTCCGTCGGCCGGGAACTCCCTATCGCCGCGCATCTCATCGGCGTGCACGAGATCGGCGAGCAGTTCGCCGGCGCGTTGCGACGCGACCAGCTGCCCGCAACGATCGAGGCCGAACTCGACCGGATCGAGGGCGCCGACCTGCTCATCGTGGCGAGCCCGGTCTACCGGGCGTCGTTCACCGGACTGTTCAAGCACCTCTTCGACTTCGTCGACCAGTACGCCCTCGTCGACAAGCCGGTGCTGCTCGCGGCCACCGGGGGGAGCGACCGCCACGCCCTGATCATCGAGCACCAGCTCCGCCCGCTGTTCGGATTCTTCCAGGCGCTCACCCTCCCGATCGGCGTCTACGCGAAGGATTCCGACTTCACCAACTACCGGGTCTCGAGCCTCGACCTGCAGGAGCGCATCGATCTCGCGGTCACACGCGCCCTGCCCTTGATTCGCAGCAGGCGGGAGAGCCTCGAAGCGGCTCTGTGACGCCGCTTTACCTTTCATGACCTGCCCGATTCCCTCACCGTGTTGCCGGACGCTAGATTGCCGGACATGACCTCCCCAGCCTCAGTTCCAGCATCAGCGCCCACGCCGTCCCCGTTCCGTCTCGGCTTCCTCGCGTTCGTCGAACACGGCGGTGTCGCCGGCGCCACGTCGCAGGGCCTGCAGGACGGAATCGACCTGTTTCGGCACGCCGACGAACTCGGTTTCGACACCGGCTGGGTGCGACACCGGCACCTCGAGAAGTACCTCTCCTCGCCGCTCACCTTCCTCTCGGTCGTCGCCCAGCACACCGAGGGCATCAGGCTCGGCACCTCCGTGACCCCGTTGCGGTTCGAGAACCCGGTGCGACTCGCCGAGGAGGCGGCCACCGCCGACCTCCTCACCGATGGACGCCTCGAGGTCGGCTTGAGCTCCGGCTACGCCCAGTCAGAAGGCATCTTCGGCCCCGTCTACGGTGCCATCACCGGCTCGCTCCGAGAAGAGGCGGATGCCCGGCTCGCCTCCTTCCGTTCGGCACTCCGCGGCGACACCCTCGCCATCGCCGACGCGAGCTTTCCCGCCTTCCCTGCCGGCACGCCACTCACTGCCCAGCCGCTGAGCCCGACCCTCTCCGACCGCCTCTATTACGGCGCAGGCGCGACCCCGAGCGCAGTGCGCACCGGCCAGCAGGGCCTCCGCCTGCAGCTCTCGACCCTCAACACGGAACCGAGCGAGCTTTCCTTCGAGGAAGCCCAGCTCGAGTCGATCACCGCGTACCGTGCCGCCCATGCCGCTGTCACCGAGCGACCGTCCTACGCACTCGTCGGACGTCAGGTGCTGCCGATCCTCGGCAGGGACGACGCTGACGAATTCGCCTGGCTGATCGAGCGCGACGAGGAGCGGCAGCGCGCCCACGGCACTCCCGGAGCCGCCCTGCCGTTCCAGTTCGGCAAGGTGCCTTCCGGCGATCCGGACGACATCATCGAGGCCCTCCTCGCCGACGTCGCCTTCCGTGGTTCCGACGAGCTCGTGATCGCCCTTCCCTTCGACCATCCGCCGGCGGGGTTGCACCGCATTCTCACGGCCGTGGCCGAACGCATCGCCCCCGCCCTCGGCTGGACGCCGCGCCGTTAGGCCCCATCCGCGAATACCCGGCCGCCCATACAGATCCGGGTGGCACTGTCAACCCCCTTTTGCCGGAACTGACAGCCCGTAGCGTGAAAGGACGCACAGCGACGTGCGCGCGAATCCCTCGGTTCGCGAGCTCAGCAAGGACAGCGCCATGAACACACTCAGCCTCACCCACTTTTCACAGCGCGGGCAGCGGCAGGGAGACGACAGTCATTCGTCGCTGCTCCTTGCTGATGCTCTCCGCTTCGCCAGGACGGCCTGCGCGGGGAAACGCGACGAGGCAGGGGAGGCGGCCATCGAGCATCCGCTTCGTGTGATGGCCGCACTGGCACGCGAGGACGAGAAAGTCGTCGCCCTGCTGCACGACACCTGCGCGTCGTCCGGCCCCGGCCTGGCCGGACTGCGCGGCTTCGTACCCAACCGGCTGCTGATGGCCGTCACTGCGCTTGGGCACGGCTTCGAGGAAACGGACGAGATCTCGTTCCGGTTCCTGCTCGCCGACCCGATCGCCCTCGCCGTGAAGCTCGCCTGCGTCGGAGACCTCACCGATCCGGGGCGGCTCGCCCGACTTGACCCGTTCACCCGTCGGCGCCGGGAAATCGCGGGTGCTGCCGCCGCGCGCGGACTCGGGACAACCCTCGACGCGATCCGCACTCCGTTCGCAACGCCGTGATCGCCGAATAACGGAGTACGCTCAGTTTTAGGGCATACTCCCCACTACGGGGGTGTCGCCCCGACCGTGAGGAGTGCACCATGGCGCACGCCACCGAGAATCGATGAGCTTTTCGGCGAGCACTTCTTCGCGACCAACTTCTGGCAGATGTGGCGCACGACGTTCGCCTTCCAGAACTGGCACTCCGCCGCCGAACTGCGTCGGTACTTCAAGCGCTTCATCCAGGAATTCGACCGGATCCACCTCCTGTCCGGCGTCAGCCGGACCACGTACAACCAATACGATTCGATGGTCGTGCCGACGTCGACTTCGCCGCGGCTCTGGAACCACGCCGGGCGACCCGGCTTCACCTCGAGAACGCCGAGGGGACATCCGCTCTCGACCTCGACGACAACACCTTCATCACAATCGGTTCGATCACTGACAAGAAGATGTCCGAGGCGACGGGCGAAGAGATCCTGACGGAGCTCGTGCACCAGCTCGGCTTCGAGGACATCCTCGACGAGGTGCTCGCGTCGACCGACGTGACAACGGTCATGATGCCGTATGCGTCAGCCCTCTTTAGCCGGCGCGTGCCGGAGGACCGGCCGAAGGTGCTCCCGGACGGCGCGGAGAACTTCGCCTTCCTCGGCCAGTTCACCCCACTACCCGAGGACGTCGTCTTCACGGTCGAGTACTCCGTGCACGGCGCCATGCAGGCGGTCTATACGCTCTTCGACGTCGAGAAGCCCATCCCGCCGATCTATCACGGGTTACTGGACCCGAAGGTCGACCTGCACGCGCTCGCAGCGGCGTTCCGGTAACCCGCTTCCCCCGCGTCCTGTGTCCGCGAGAGCCCGCCGCACCGCTACCCGACGGCGCGTTCGATCCCCGCCGCGGCGTAGATGGCATCGATGGCCGCCATGTTGCCGACGGAATCGTCCCCCTCGGTGAGGAGCGGCTCGCCGCTCGCAAGGCCGCGCACGACCGCATCGAGCTGGTGATCGTAGGTCTCGTTGCCGCGAACGGTGAGCCAGCGTTCGATTCCCCGGCTGACTTCGCGGATGCTGTGGCCGCGGGACGGGAAAACCATGTTGTCCACGTGCACGGTGCCCTCTGTCCCGACGATGTCGAACGAGGTGTCGAGGGGAGTGCCCGCGATCATGCTCGAGGAGACCCGGGCGGTGACGCCGGAGGGGAACACCAGTGCGGCATCCATGCTCATGTCGGCCCCCAGCGGGTTCAGGGTGGCTACGGCGCTCGTGACGAGGGGTTCCTCGCCGGTGAGGGCCCGCACCCAGTGCAGCGGGTAACACCCGAGGTCCATCAACGAACCACCGCCGAGGGCCGGGATGTGCCGGATCGACGTCGGGTCGAAGGGGTTGCTGCCGGAGAATTCGCCGCGCAGGGACACGACGTCGCCGAGCCGGCCGGACGCGACAATGGCGTCGAGCTCGAGGCTGAGCGGGTGGTAGCGGTCGTGGAACGCCTCGATGAGACGCTGCCCCGTCTCGGCGGCCGCCTGGCGCATCAGCCCGGCCTGGGCGGCGTTCATCGCGAAGGGCTTTTCGCAGAGCACGTCCTTGCCGGCCTCGAGCGCTGCAATCGACCACTCGGCGTGCTCCGAGGGCGGCAGCGCGACATAGACGAGGTCGATCTCCGGGTCCGCAAGGAGTGCGCGGTAGTCGCCGTATGAGCGGTCGATGCCGTGTTCCTGCGCATAGGCGGCGGCAGCGGATGCCCGGCGCGAGGCGACCGCGGCGATCACGACATCGGTTCGTCGCCGGGCGGGGCGGATGATCGCGGACGGCGCGATGCCGGCGGCACCGAGGATTCCGATCCTGAGCATCAGCGCACCGACCCACGGGCCGCGACATTGCGGCGACTATTTGTTGCGTGTAGTGACATATTCGGGACACTACCATTGAGCAGCGGCCTGCCGCATCTCACGTGCCGCTATCGCTGGATCTGTCGAAGAATCGAATCGGAGGGGCTCGTGTCTGAACCCGTTTCCCCGGCCGGCCGCCGCCGCCTCGCGGTACTGGGGTCTCCCATCGGTCATTCGCGCTCGCCCCTGCTGCACACGACGGCGTACACCCTGCTCGGTCTCCCGTTCGACTATTCCCGGGCCGAGGTCCGCTCGGGCGAGCTGGCCTCGTGGCTCGTCTCCCTCGACGACAGCTGGCTCGGGCTCAGCCTCACCATGCCGCTCAAACGCGAGGTCGTCCCGCTGCTCGACACGACCTCGTCGCTCGTCGACGACCTCGGCGTCGCGAACACCGTGCTGTTCACGGCCGACAATGGCACGCGCCGGTTGCACGGCTTCAACACCGACGTCGACGGCATCGTCCGTACGGTTTCGACGCTGGACTCTGCTCGACCCTCCTCTGCCGCGATCCTCGGCGGTGGTGCGACGGCAGCCTCGGCACTTTACGCGGCTCACGCGCTCGGCGCGGGGGAGATCACGGTCTACCTGCGGGATCCCGCCAGGGCCACCGACCTGTCGGCCCTCGGCGACCAGCTCGGGGTCCCCGTGCGGGTTCGGCGGCTCGACGAGCTGGACGCGGCCGGCCCGCTCTCCTTCGTCATCAGCACGCTGCCGGGCGGGGTTGCGGACGGCCTCGACCTCCGGCCCCTTGACGCCGGTTCCATCCTCTTCGACGTGGCGTACGACCCGTGGCCGAGCCCGATCGCCGAGGGTTGGGGTGCCGCAGGCGGCGTCGTCTTCAGCGGGCTCGACATGCTCGTCGAGCAGGCGATCAGCCAGGTGCGCATCTTCACCGGCGGGAAACAGGACCAACCCCTGCACGGTGAGGCGGGCATCCGCGCTGCCATGCGGTCGGCCGTCGGCCTTGCGCCCGCGCACTCCCCGGCAGGGGGAGAGGCCTCATGACCGGCGCGACGGCACGGTCCTCTGTGCGGATGCGCTCGATCGTGCTCGGCGAGGGCAGGCCGCAGATCTGCGTTCCGTTGGTCGGGGCGACGATCGCCGAACTCGCGGCGGCCGCCTCCGGACTCATCGCCGGGGACTATGACCTCGTCGAACTCCGGATCGACTTCTTCTCCGAATCGGATATCCCAGCGGCCGTCCGGGAAGCGATCGCCGTCGTGCGTGCTGCCCTTCCGGAGGGCGTCCCGGTGATCTTCACCTTCCGCACGAAACGGGAAGGCGGGCAGCGGGACATCCTCCCGGAGGCCTACGCCGACCTGCTCGGGCTGGCGATCGCCGCCGGGGTCGATGCGGTCGACGTCGAACTCTTCACCGAGCGGTCGTGCCTGCTCCGCATCGTGAGCGCGGCCCACGAGGCGGGCGTCCTCGTCGTGATGTCCTCGCACGACTTCGAGTCCACGCCGCCGCGGGCCGAGATTCTCGCACGCTTCGCGGAGCAGCAGGCACTCGGGGCGGATGTGCTCAAGCTCGCGGTGATGCCGTCGAGCCCGCGCGATGTCCTCACCCTGATGGACGCGACCGCCGAGTTCGTCGCCGAGCAGGCCCGGCGCCCGGTGATCGCGATGTCCATGGGGGGACTCGGCGTGGTGTCGAGGCTGGCCGGGGAGACCTTCGGTTCCTGTGTCACCTTCGGTTCCGTCGGAGCCTCGAGCGCCCCGGGCCAGATCGAGGCCAGCGAGTTGCGGGCCGTCCTGGACCTGGTGCACGGAGCCCGGTGACCGGGCCTGCTGAGCCCCGCCAGATCGCTGTGTGCTAGATCGCGGTGTCGTCGAGCTCGAGGGTCGATTCGCGTTCGCGGAAGATGTTCAGCTGGCGACGCCGGTACTCGGAAAACATGCTGCCCACCTCCGACGGTGCCAGGGTCTGGCCGTGCTCGGGTTCGTCGGCGTGCTTCAGGCTCTCGGTGTACGCGACGTTCTCGGTGCGCTCGGTGCGCTCGGTGTGCTCGGTGTGCTCGTAGTTCTCCGCGTGTTCGGACTTCTGCGGCAGGTCGGAGGATTCGTGGTTCATGGGGATACCCAATTCTTTCTCTGGGGTGAGTGTGGGGGAACTGCTGCGGCGGCGAGCGAACCGGGGACAACCGGCAGTGGTGCCGGGCGTTCCTGGTGAGCGCTCTCAGCGCGTGGTGTGGGCCGATGGGTGGCGCAGCGGATGATGTCGCGAACCGACGTGAGGCGAAGCCTGGAGTCGTTCCCGCATCAGTGGTCCTTCCGTGATGAAGCGGTTTCTCGGGTGCGGCAGTACGGCGGGTTACCGAACGGCCGACGGGGATCCTGAAGCACTTCATCGGGCGGAGGAGCTTTGGAGGAACGTTATGTGATTCACTCCGAGATGTCAACGGCCGGATATCGGCGATCCATGAGATATTTCTGAGTATCACCGTGTCTCAGGCGAGGTCTCTGTCGTGCGGGAATAGGAAACCCCCGATCGAGGTTGGGTACGATATCCATGCAAATGCATTGAAAATACTGCCCGAGAAAATGCAGTGAACACTCAGAGAGGCTGACCATGCAGTTCGGAATCTTTTCGGTCGGGGACCTGACAACCGACCCGACCACCGGCCGTACCCCGACCGAGCAGGAGCGCATCAAGGCGATCCTGACGATCGCCCAGAAGGTCGAAGAAGTCGGACTCGACGTGTTTGCAACCGGTGAGCACCACAATCCGCCCTTCGTGCCCTCGAGCCCGACCACGATGCTCGGCTACATCGCGGCCAAGACCGAGCGCATCATCCTCTCCACGGCGACGACCCTGATCACGACGAGTGACCCGGTCAAGATCGCCGAAGACTTCGCGATGCTCCAGCACGTCGCCGACGGCCGGGTGGACCTGACCCTCGGCCGCGGCAACACCGGCCCGGTCTACCCGTGGTTCGGCCAGGACATCCGCCAGGGCATTCCCCTCGCGCTCGAGAACTACGCGCTCCTGCGCCGGCTCTGGACCGAGGAATTCGTGGACTGGGAGGGCCAGTTCCGCACCCCGCTGCAGGGCTTCCAGTCGACGCCCCGCCCCCTGGACGGCGTCGCGCCGTTCGTCTGGCACGGCAGCATCCGCACCCCGGAGATCGCGGAGCAGGCCGCATTCTACGGCGACGGCTTCTTCGCCAACCACATCTTCTGGCCGGCCTCGCACACCGCGAAAATGGTCGGGTTCTATCGCCAGCGCTTCGAGCACTACGGCCACGGCACCGCCGAGCAGGCGATCGTCGGACTCGGCGGCCAGGTCTTCATGCGCAAGAACTCGCAGGACGCCGTGAAGGAGTTCCGCCCGTACTTCGACAACGCGCCCGTCTACGGCCACGGCCCGAGCCTCGAGGAATTCACCTCGCAGACGCCGCTCACCGTCGGCAGCCCGCAGGAAGTCATCGACCGCACTCTCGGCTTCCGGGACTACGTGGGCGACTACCAGCGCCAGCTGTTCCTGATGGACCACGCCGGACTGCCGCTCAAGACCGTTCTCGAACAGCTCGATCTGCTCGGTGAAGAGGTTGTGCCCGTGCTGCGCCGCGAGTTCGCGAAGAACCGTCCGGCAACGGTTCCGGATGCCCCCACCCACGCGTCGCTCGTTGCTGCGGCGGCCGCGGCTCCCGTCGGCGCATCCGTCGGCGCTCCGGTCGAGGTGGCCTAGCCATGACGGAACGCACCCGTACCATCGCCGTCGTCACCGCAGGACTCAGCCAGCCGTCCTCGACGAGGATGCTCGCCGACCGTCTTGCGGAGGCGACCTCCTCCCGCCTGGCCGAGAAAGGCATCCCCGCCGAGGTCAGGATCTTCGAACTGCGCGACGTCGCCCTCGACGTGATGAACAACATGCTCACCGGGTTCCCGAGCCCGAAGCTCGATGCGGTGATCGAAGCCGTGACCGGCGCGGACGGGCTCATCGCCGTCACCCCGATCTTCACGACCAGCGCGAGCGGCCTCTTCAAGTCGTTCTTCGACGTCATCGACAACCGGTCGCTGACCGACATGCCGACGGTCATCGCGGCGACGGCGGGCACCGCACGCCATTCCCTGGCCCTTGACTACGCCATCCGCCCGATGTTCACCTACCTGCACGCGGTCGTCGCCACCACCGCGGTGTTCGCCGCATCGGAGGACTGGGGAAGCGGCGCGGACACGGTCAAGACGCTGCCCGACCGCATCGACAGGGCGGCCGGGGAACTCGCGGCTCTCATCGCGGCATCCGATCGCTCGAATTCCGTGCGCGACCCGTTCACGATCGACGCGTCCTTCAGTCCGACGGGCGGATTCCAGCCCTCGATCTGACCGGTTCCCTGCGAGAATGGGGGAATGCCCGCACCTACCGCTCTCCCCGCTGATCCCGAGCTGCTCGCGCAACTCCTGCTCGCTCGTCGCGCGACCGCGTTCTTCGCGCACGAGCTCAACGGGTTGTCGAACGTCGACCTCGACGGCGACTCGCTGTTGCCCGGCTGGAGCCGCCGTCACGTGATCGCCCATGTCGCATATAACGCGAGGGGCATCGTACGACTCGTGACCTGGGCGCGCACCGACGTCGAAACGCCGATGTACGTCTCGAACGCGGCTCGCGACAGCGACATCGCCGCCGGGGCCGAGCTCGACCGCGACGCCCTGCGGACCCTCTTCGACGTCGCGACCATCCAGCTCGACGCCGCGTGGCGCCGGCTCACCCCCGAGACGTGGAGCCACCCGGTCCGGACCCCGAGCGGCCGGGAGATTGCCGTGTCCGAGACCGTGTGGATGCGCAACCAGGAACTCTGGGTGCACACGATCGACCTCGCGACCGGCGCATCCTTCGCCGACGTGCCGGTCGAGGTGCTCGATCGCCTGCTCACCGAGATCACCTCGGCCTGGGCGACCCGGGGTGACGGGGGAGACCTCGTGCTCTCCGTCACTGATTCCCACGACGAGCGCAGGTTCGGCGACCTCCATTCCGCGCATCCCATCGTCGTGTCCGGCAGCCTCGCTGGCCTCGTCCAGTGGGCGACCGGGCGTGGCGGTTCCGGCGTGGGTTCGAGCGCCGGGACTCCGGCCGACCCGCCTCGGTGGCTCTGAGCCCAGCTGAACGATCCTGCTGAACGATCGCGCTGAACGATCCCGCCGCGTGGCAGACTGGTACTCGAAGCAACGGGGGCTGACAGTGGACGATCCGCGCGCGAACATGCAGGACAACCGACTGATCGCCCTCGGCGCGCCGCGTGCCGACTGGACGAAGACACCCGGGCGCTCGCTCGGATTCTGGATCACCCTCGCCGGATTCGTCCTCGCTCTCGTGCTCCCGTTCTGGGGAGTCATCGCTGTCCTCGTCGGGCTCGCATACTCGATGCGCGCGCTCCGGGTCATGCCCGCCGGCGTGCACGGCCGGGGCCTGGTCCTGATCGCGCTGGGCGTCGCGGCCGTGACCGTCGTCGTCGTCGTGGCGCGCGGCATCCTCGGGGCCTGAACCTCTGGGCCTGTTCGCACTCCGTTCGCCGACCGCGTAACCGGGGGTTTCCCAGCATGAGGCGGGAATGAAACCCACGGCCTGACGTTGAGTTGAGTCAATAGCACTCAAGTTTCAAGATCAGGAGGTCTCGTGCCTACATTCTTCGGTCCCGCGGATTCCGGTAACGGTTCGTTCGACGAGTTCATCGCCCGCTACCTGCAGGGCCAGCAGGGTGCTGCACCCACAGGGCGCCCGATCGACATCACCCGGCTGCTCAGCCGCCGCACCCACGAGGTGCTCGCCGAGGCCGCCCAGTACGCGGTCGAGCACGGGCACTCCCACGTCGACGTCCTGCACATTCTCCGGGTCCTCGTCCTGCGCGAACCGGCCGCCCAGGCGATCCGGAATACCGGCACAGACCCCGCGGCCCTCGCCCTGGCCGCCGAGCAGCGCCTGCCGGAGCGCTCCGCCCCGACCGGAGACGCGACGCCGGGACTCACCCCCTCCGCCCAGCGCGCCCTCCTCGACGCGCACCAGATCGCGCGCGCCTTCGGGTCGACCTACATCGACCCCGAACATCTCTTCTTCGCCTTCGTGGTGAACGAGGACTCCCCGGCCGGCCAGGTCCTCGCTGCGGCCGGCGTCACCCAGGAATCCCTGCAGGCCGGTGCACGCGAGCCGCAGGCGGATGCGACGGGCCAGGACCCTGCCCCGGCATCCGCTTCGGAAACGCCGATGCTCGACACCTACGGCACCGACCTCACGGCCCGGGCCCGCGACGGGAAACTCGACCCGGTGATCGGCCGTGCCGACGAGATCGAACAGACGATCGAGATCCTCTCCCGGCGCACCAAGAACAACCCGGTTCTGATCGGCGAGGCCGGCGTCGGCAAGACCGCCGTCGTCGAAGGGCTCGCGCAGGCCATCGTGGCGGGAACCGTGCCGGAGCAACTGCGCGGCAAGCGCGTCGTGGCACTCGACCTCGCGGCGATGGTCGCCGGGACCCGGTACCGCGGCGACTTCGAGGAACGCCTCGGTAAGACCATGGACGAGATCACCGCGCACAGCGGCGAGCTCGTGATCTTCATCGACGAGCTGCACACGGTCGTCGGCGCCGGCGGATCCGGCGACGGCGGCATGGACGCCGGAAACATCCTCAAGCCGCGGCTGGCTCGCGGTGAGCTGCACGTGATCGGCGCGACGACGCTCAAGGAGTACCGCAAGGTCGAGAAGGACCCGGCCCTCGAACGCCGTTTCCAGACCGTGCGGGTCGGCGAGCCGAGCATCGACGACGCGGTGAGCATCCTCGCGGGGCTGCGCGGCCGCTACGAAGAGCACCACGGCGTGCGCTACACCGACGAGGCGCTGCGTGCCGCCGTCGAGCTTTCCGCACGCTACGTGTCCGACCGGTTCCTGCCCGACAAGGCCATCGACCTGATCGACCAGGCCGGTGCCCGGCTGCGCCTGACCCTCGGCTCCCTGCCCGACCGTGAGGCCCTCGAGGCCCTGCGTGCGCGCGTGGTGACACTCGAGGAGGCGAAGAGCGCCGCCGTCCTCACCGAACAGTACGAGGAGGCCTCCCGGCTCCGGGACGAGATCGAGACGGTCCAGGCACAGCTGCAGCTCCAGGAAGACCCCGCCCAGGCCGTTGCAGCAGAGGCCGTCGTCGGCGAGGCCGAGATCGCCCGCGTCATTGCCCGCGCGACGGGCATACCCGTCGCCCGGCTCACCGCGGACGACCGTTCCCGCCTCGGCCTGCTCGAGGCCGAGCTGCACGAACGCGTCGTCGGACAGGACGACGCCGTCACGCTCATCGCCAAGGCGGTGCGCCGCAATCGCACGGGCATGAACGATGCCGGCCGACCCGTCGGCAGCTTCCTGTTCCTCGGGCCGACGGGCGTCGGTAAGACAGAGCTCGCCAAGGCCCTCGCTGAATCGTTGTTCGGCGACGAGCACGCGATGGTGCGCTTCGACATGAGCGAGTTCGGCGAACGGCACACCGTGAGCCGGCTCGTCGGGTCCCCTCCCGGCTACGTCGGCTACGACGAGGCCGGGCAGCTGACCGAGCGCGTGCGCAGGAACCCGTACTCGGTGATCCTGCTCGACGAGATCGAGAAGGCCCACCCCGACGTGTTCAACCTGCTGTTGCAGGTGCTCGACGACGGCCGCCTGACCGACGGCCAGGGTCGCACCGTCGACTTCCGGAACACGGTCATCATCATGACCTCCAACCTCGGCTCCGAATTCCTCGCCAGCCGGAGCGGCGCCCTCGGCTTCACCGCCCAGATCGATGGCGGGGCCGACAACGGCTTCGGCTCGGAGAAAGCGCTCCGCGACCGGGTGATGGGCAAGCTCCGCGAGGCGATGCGTCCGGAGTTCCTGAACCGGCTCGACGAGATCGTGCTGTTCCGCAAGCTCGACGCGCCGCAACTGCACGACATCGTGCGGATGCTGCTCGCCGGGACGCGCACCCGGCTCGCCGCCCAGGGCTTCGCCCTGACCGTGAGCGAGGACGCGATCGACTGGATCGCCACGCGGGGCTACGAACCCGAGTACGGTGCCCGGCCGCTCCGCCGCGTGATCCAGCGGGAACTCGACGACAAGATCGCCGACCTCCTCGTCGGCTCTGACCTGCTGGCGAGTACCGGAGTCGAAGTCTCGGTTGCTGACGGCGCACTCGTCGTCGCGGCCGCGGCATCCGCGCCGGCGCAGCCGCTGCCCCTGGCCGCGTAAGGAGTCGCTGCGGAGTCGCCGCCAGGCTGGTTCAGCCCCTGGCGGCGATCCCGGCGGCGATCTCCGCGGCGATCTCCGTGTCGGAGCGGGCATTGAACACACCCCACATGATGTGCGTCGGGCCGCTGCCGTCGCTTCCGGGGGCCGCGGCCCGCGCGGTCCACCGGTTGGCGATGGCGGCGCGACCGAGGTCCCCGAGGGAGTCGGCGATCCGGGCCTTCCGGAGTTTTCCGGCCACGACACTGCCGTCCTCGGCGAGTCGCCAGCCGCGATCGCTCGCGAGCACGCGTCCGATCTCCTCCTCGGTGAGCCAGCGCGAAAAACTGCGACCGGGCGGGTCGATATCGGTGAGTTTCATGCTCGAAACTGTACCCAGCTTTCCGGGTAAGCGATTGAGAACCCCAACTGGTCAATCACAGCGATGACGGCTGTTGGACAGATCAGTGGTCCTGGAGGAGGCTGAAGTCATGGAATACACACACCTCGGTCGCTCTGGTCTTTCCGTCTCCCGACTGTGCCTCGGCACCATGAACTTCGGGCCGCTCACGCCGGAACCGGAGGCGCACTCCATCATGGACTCGGCGCTCGCCTCGGGAATCAACTACTTCGACACGGCGAACGTCTATGGCGGCGACCTCGGGCCCGGGGCCACCGAGTCCCTCGTCGGCCGGTGGTTCGCGCGCGGCGGCGATCGCCGGGAGCGGACCGTGCTCGCCACCAAGCTCTACGGGACGACCTCGGACTGGCCGAACAACGGCAGGCTCTCGGCCCTCAACATCCGCCGGGCCCTCGACGCGAGCCTCCGGCGACTGCAGACGGATTACATCGACATCTACCAGTTCCACCACATCGACAGGGAGACGCCCTGGGACGAGATCTGGCAGGCCATGGAGACGGCCGTCGCCCAGGGAAAGATCCTCTACGCGGGCAGCAGCAACTTCGCCGGCTGGCACATCGCCACGGCCCAGGCGGAAGCGCGACGTCGCAACTTCACCGGCCTGGTGAGTGAGCAGTCGATCTACAACCTCCTCACCCGGGACCTCGAGCTCGAAGTGCTCCCGGCGGCGCGAGCGAACGGGCTCGGTGTGATCGCCTGGTCCCCGCTGCAGGGCGGCCTCCTCGGGGGAGTGCTCGGCAAGGAGCGCGACGGCAGACGGCGCCTCGAAGGGCGCTCTGCCGAGACGCTTGCCGCGCACCGACCGGCCATCCAGGCCTTCGAGGACTTCGCCGCAGACCTGGGGCACGAGCCGGGAGACGTGGCCCTGGCCTGGCTCCTGCACCAGCCGGGAGTGACGGCGCCGATCATCGGGCCGCGCACCCAGGCCCAGCTCGACGACGGTCTCCGGGCGCTCGACGTCACCCTCGATGCCGCAGCTCTGGCCCGTCTCGATGAGATCTTCCCCGGGCACAAGCCGGCCCCTGAGGACTATGCCTGGTGACCAACCCCGCAACAGGTCCCGCAACAGATCCCGCAACAGATCCCGCAACGAATCCCGCAACGAACACTGCAGAACCGCCAGCCCCGTCAACCGCTCAACGAAGGAAGCCATGCCGACCCGAATGATGCAAACCCGAATGATCGCCGACCGAACCGTGAGCGCGATCGGACTCGGCGGAATGCCGATGTCGATTGAAGGACGACCGGATGCGGCCAGGTCCGTCGCGACGATCCACGCGGCCCTCGACGAGGGCGTGACCCTGTTCGACACCGCGGACGCGTACCACCTGCACGCCGACGAGGTCGGCCACAACGAAACCCTCATCGCAGGAGCGATCGCGTCGTGGGGCGGGGACACCAGCGACCTGCTCGTCGCGACGAAGGGCGGGCACCTGCGCCCCGGTGACGGCACCTGGTATGTCGACGGCCGCCCTGAACACCTCAAGAAGGCCGCGGAGGCCTCACTCGCGCGGCTCGGCGGCGACGCGATCGGCCTCTATCAGTTCCACCGGCCGGACCCGGCGGTGCCGTACGCCGATTCCATCGGGGCGCTCGTCGAGCTCCTCGACGCCGGCACGATCCGCCTCGCCGGCATCTCCAATGCGAACGTCGATCAGATCCGGCTCGCCCGCGAACTGCTCGGCGGGCGCCTCGCGAGCGTGCAGAACCAGTTCTCTCCTGCGTTCCGCAGCAGCGAACCGGAGCTCGAGCTCTGCACCGAACTCGGAATCGCCTTCATCCCCTGGAGCCCGCTCGGTGGGATCTCCTCTGCGTCCCGGCTCGGCGAACGCTTCGCGCCGTTCCAGCAGGTAGCAGCAGACCGAGGGGTCAGCCCGCAGGTCGTCTGCCTGGCCTGGCACCTCGCGAAGTCCCCTGTGGTCATCCCAATCCCCGGCGCCTCGCGGCCGGAGAGCATCCGGGATTCGGTTCACGCTGCCGGCATCACGCTCACGACTGAGGAACTGGCGCTGCTGGGCTGATCCCCGCGAGCTGGGTGAGGAACGCCGTGGCGGCCGGGCTGGGCTCGTCCGCCACGGCGACCGCGGCCGTCCACGGCGGCATCGGATCCTCGATCTGAATGGCTCGCAAGAGGTCAGGGCGCTTCGCTGCGAAACTCTCCGGCACGATCGCGACACCGAGGTTGTAACCGACGAGGTCGAGCATCGGATGCACGTCGTTGACCTCGAGCGCGGCCCGGTAATCGAACCCGGCAGCAGCGAAACCGCGGCGGGCGAGGACGTGTGCGCCCCAGCCTGCGGGGAACCCGACGAGTGACTCGGCATGCAGGGATGCGAGGTCGACGGAGCCCCTGGCCGCGAACGCGTGATCGGGATGGCAGAGCACGATGAGCCGCTGCGTGCTGAGCGGACTGAGTCGGACGCCGGGAGTCTGGTCGCCGACCGAGACGACAAGGGCGACGTCCGTGCGGCCGTTCGCGACGCCCTCGATGAGCTCGAGCGATCCGGCGTGCCTGAGACGTACGTCGACCCCTGGATGCGTCATGCGGAAGCGGGCGAGCTCTCCCGGAAGGTCCACCGAGCCCAGGCACGGCTCGGCGCCGACGGTCAGGCTCCCCAGCATGAGGCCGCGCACAGCCGCAACGGCGTTCTGGGCCGCGGTGGCGCTCGCGAGCGTGCGCAACGCCTCGACCAGGAAGGCCTGTCCGGCGACCGAGAGTTCGACGCTGCGGGTGCTGCGGATGAAGAGTGACGTCCCGAGCTCGCTTTCGAGCGCCCGAACGGATGCCGACAGACCGGATTGTGAGATCTGCAGGATCTCGGCGGCCCGGGTGAAGTGGCGTTCCTCGGCGACGATCGCGAAATGTTCGAGCTGGCGGAGTTCCATTCAGCAAGGCTAGTGCCTCACGCGAGGCCATTCACAGGTGCGAGGACTGGATCCACCGCCTCGTCTTTTGCCGTTCCGGGGTCGATAATGTCTCGGAAGCGCGGGCCCGACGGCGGGCACGCCCCGGTCTGGAGGTCTCAGATGACAACGCTCAACCCCTATCTCTCGTTCCGTGATTCGGCCAGGGCGGCCATGGACCTGTACGAGTCGGTCTTCGGCGGCACGGTCACGCGCAGTACCTTCGCGGAGCTCCACGCCAGTGAGGATCCTGCGGAGGGCGACAAGATCATGCACTCCGCTTTGACGACGGACGGCGGGATGGTCCTGATGGCGGCGGACACACCGAACAGCATGGATCTGACACCGGGCACCACTATGTCGGTCTCGCTGAGCGGCGACGACGAGGCGGAACTGAGCGGCTACTTCGAAAAACTGTCTGCCGGCGGGACCGTACTCCAGCCGCTTGCGAAGGCGCCGTGGGGAGACAGCTTCGGGATGCTCGTGGACCCGTTCGGCGTGAGCTGGCTGGTCAACATCTCCGGATCGGGCAGCACAGCGCCCGAGTGACGTTCAGGCGCCGGGCTGGACGTCGAGGCTGATCGAGTCGTCTTCCGTGCCGTCGACAAGGCGCTGCAGGGCGTTGCGGACGAGGAGGCCGCGCATGGTGTCGCGGTGCGCCCGCGCCTTCGGCAGGAAGTGCGGCACGTACCCGTAGACGGCGTGGCTCTTCTTCGAGCCGAGGTACGGACCAGGGGGAGTGTCGGCGAGCGGTACGAACGGGATGCCCAGAAAGTCCCGCATCTTGCGCAGCGGGCGGTCGTCGACGATGGACACAATGTGCTTGATCCGGTGCACGAGCGCGGAGAGGTACATGGCGCGGTAGAGCTGCACGCTCACCGCTGCTTCGCCGCGACGGTAGTCGGGGAGGACGGCGACGGTGCCGATGTCCCAGATCTCGGTCGGATCGGTGATCGCGTGAAAGCGGAACGCCTCATCGAGTTCCAGATTGAACGGTTCCTGGGCGGCATCGTTGAGGCTCTTGAGTCCATGCGGGGAATCCTCGATGATCCGCAGCACCCCGCTCGGCGTGCCGGTGTCCCTGTCGATGGAGATGAAGAATGTGCTCGTGCCCTCGTACGCGCCGTACTCGTCCGTCATCTGCGCGGCATCGTTGCCGAACGTCGCCTCGAAGACAACACGTTCCACGTGCCGGCCGACGTTCGAAAACGGGCTCCGGCCGTCGACCTCGATCGCGACCAGCCGGTAGTGCTCCGGGAGGTCACGCGTGCGCGCGGCGAGCAGCCGCACGGTGAGGTCCTCGAGCTCGGCATCGCTCAGGTCGTATCGGGGGCTGAACACCTCGGCGCCGATCACGGTATCGGTGTCGCGGGTCGGCACTAAAACTCCTTGTATTCGGCGCTGGCACTGCCGAAGAAACGCGTGGTGTATTCGACGGCCACGAGGGGGTCGAACGGCTTGCAGGTGTAGATGTCGACACTGTAGAAGAGCACCGGTTGTTCCCACGCGTAGAAATGCGCCCCCGACGTTTCCCAGTGAGTCCACCCGGCCCAGCCGTACAGATCGCTGCGATGCGTGACCGGTTCGATCAGGCCTTTCATGTCGAGCACCGGGGCAAGCCCTGACAAGTAGTCCGTGATCTGCACTGCGCTGATCGGTTCGGCGGGGTAGGCCTCGATGACAAGACGCTGCCGGTAAATGGTTGGTGCAAGGTCGCGCATGAAAGCCATTCCCCCAGTGATGTGATCAAGAGCTTGGGGAAAGGAATCCCCGGCGGCAGCCGTTTCATCAGGGCGACATTGGAACCTGAGACTGAGCGGTGCTGCCTCACTGTACGCCCCCCAGACATCCATCGGGGTCCGAGGGCACGTCCGACAGTCTGGACGAGTCCCCGGTGGGTCCCTTTTCTTCACCGCGATGCCGGTGCACACTGAGCGAATGCGCAGGCTTTCCGTCACGAGACACCCGGGAAAGGGGCCGGTTGCGCCGCCCATTTTCGGGGCCGCGCTGCTGGTGATCCTTGCAGTGGGCCTTCCCCTCGCGGCCATCCAGGTAGCAGGTGCGATCCGACCGGACCCGGCGGCATCCGCCCCGTCCGGCATCCCAGCGGTTTCCCCGACCGCGGCCCCACTCCGGTGCCGACCGTACCGGCCCAATCGTCGCGGGCCCAACCGTCACCGGCGATCAGGGCGCTGGATTCGGACAATCCGATTTCCGATCCTGCCTGGTTCGTGCAGGCATACGAAGCCGGGTTCCGGCTCTACATCCTCAGCTCCACCGAGTTCGGCACGTGCACGCCTCTCGCCCGCACCCAGGCGCAGCTCGCGATGGCCATCGACGCCGGTCTCGCGATCGCCGCGTACACCAGGGATCCGCGCTGCTGGCGGGAGGGGATCGCGGCGACGGGCTCCTTCCGCATCCGGCTCCAGTTCTTCGCCCTCGACATCGAAACGGGCGGCCCGCCGCTCACCCGCGCCATGATCACGGGCGTCCAATCCACCGGAGTGCGCCCCGTCGTCTACACCGGCGCGCGGATGTGGGACGACATCATGGGCGCGGGAACGACGGAGTTCTCGGACGTCGCCCTCTGGGATGCCGTGCCCGTCCAGCCGGGCTCGACTGCCGTGGCCGGCCTCCCTGACGACCCCGTCGATCTCCTCTCGCCTGCACCGATTCCGTTCGGTGGCTGGAACGCGTCCGGGAATCTCCGAGTCGGTGTTCAGCAGCATTTTGAACGGGTCTTCAACGGCGTCAACATCGATGTGAACACCTTCGCGAGGTCATTCCTGTACTGATCGGGAAGCGCGCACCGGAATGGGCGCCGCACCGCGTATCATGGCGGCGTGAAGCCCTACCTGCTCTTGGCCAGCCGTCCGGAGGACGAAGCCGCCGACGACGAGTACGAGGGTTTCCTGAGCGCCGGCGGCCTCACCCCGGAGGACCTGCACCGGGTCAGGCTCGAGGCGGCGCCACTGCCGCCGATCCGGCTGGACGACTACTCCGGCATCATCGTCGGTGGCAGCCCCTTCAACGCCAGCGACCCCGCGGCGACGAAGTCCGCCGTCCAGCTCCGGGTCGAGCGGGAACTCCAGTCGCTCCTCGACCTCGTCGTCGCCCGTGATTTTCCCTTTCTCGGAGCCTGTTACGGCATCGGGCTGCTGACGACACACGGCGGGGGTGTCGTCGACGGAACGTGGCCGGAGGACGCCGGCCCGACGAGAGTGCGGCTGACGCAGGAGGGAGCCGCCGACCCCCTGTTCGGTATCCTCGAGCCCGACTTCGAGGCCTTCGTCGGACACAAGGAGGCATGCACGGTCCTCCCGCCCGGCGCCGTACTCCTGGCCACCGGAGAGGATTGCCCGGTCCAGGCCTTCCGGGTCGGACGGAACGTCTACGCGACCCAGTTCCACCCGGAGCTCACCAATGCGAGCATCCTCACCCGCCTCCGGATCTACCGCGACAACGGATATGTCAAGCCGGATGCCTGGACCGGAGTCATCGCGAGCATCGCGGCGGCCACGGTGACGCAACCGGCGAACCTGATGCGTGCCTTCGTGCGGCGCTTCGGCACCGAATAAGCTGCGCCACCAAATAAACTGCTACGAATGCCAACCTCACTCGCGACCCCGTATGAAGACCTGCTTCGCCACACCCTGGCGACGGGCACCGCCAAAGCCGACCGGACCGGGACCGGAACCACGAGCATCTTCGGCGCCCAGCTCCGCTTCGACCTTCGTGAGGGCTTCCCGCTCATCACGACGAAGCGCGTGCACTTCAAGTCGATCGCCTACGAACTCCTGTGGTTCCTGCGCGGCGAGAGCAACGTCGGATGGCTCCGGGAACACGGCGTCAGCATCTGGGACGAGTGGGCATCGGAAACCGGAGAACTCGGTCCCGTCTACGGAGTGCAATGGCGCTCCTGGCCCACCCCCGACGGTGGTCACATCGATCAGATCGCCCAGGTGATCGAGACCCTGAAGACAGACCCGGATTCGCGTCGCATGATCGTGTCGGCCTGGAACGTCGCGGACATCCCGTCGATGGCCCTCGCACCGTGCCACGCGCTCTTCCAGTTCTACGTCGCCGACGGCCGCCTGTCCTGCCAGCTCTACCAGCGCAGCGCCGACCTCTTCCTCGGCGTCCCCTTCAACATCGCGAGTTATGCGCTGCTGACCCACCTCGTCGCCGCCCAGGCCGGCCTCGAGGTCGGCGACTTCATCTGGACCGGCGGGGACTGCCACATCTACGACAACCATCGTGACCAGGTCACGGAGCAGCTGACCCGTGCCCCGTATCCGCTCCCGACGCTCCGCATCACGGGCGAACGCGCGAGCATCTTCGACTACGGGTACGAGGACCTCGAGGTCGTCGGCTACCAGCACCACCCCGCGATCAAGGCACCCGTTGCCGTCTGATCCCGCCCGTCACACTCCCGTGATCGCACTGGTCTGGGCGCAGGCGCACGACGGGATCATCGGCAGCGCCGGTTCGATACCCTGGCACCTTCCCGAAGACCTCGCGCATTTCAAGGCCGTGACGGATGCCGCGACGGTCGTGATGGGTCGTCGCACGTGGGATTCCCTCCCCGAACGATTCCGGCCGCTCCCCGGGCGACGGAACATCGTCGTCACCAGGGACGCCGACTGGGCCGCTGCCGGAGCCGAACGCGCCGGGTCCGTGGACGATGCCCTCGCTGCGGACGACTCGGCCACAGATCCGGCCACGACGATCTGGGTGATCGGCGGAGGCGAGGTCTACCGCGAAGCCCTGGCCCGCGCCTCACGACTCGAGGTCACCGAGCTGGACCTCGCCGTGCCCGGCGACACGAGGGCCCCCGCGGTTGACGGGGAGTGGACGCGTGCCCACGCCTCGGAATGGATGGTCTCGAGGACCGGCATCCGCTTTCGCTTTGTCGGGTACGAGCGGCCGGTTCCGCGGAACTGACGTCTCTTCGGGCACGGACATCTCTTCACGAGCTGACGTCTCCGGCGGCACCGGCTTCTCCTGCAGCGCGGGAGCCACGGGCGCCACGGTGACTCGGCGTTCCGGACTCCTCCAGCGTCCGCTCGACGGCGTCAGGAATGCCTGGGGAAGGGTCGCCAGGCAGATCGCCGCGTCGACCACACGTACGAGTGGGAAGGCGAACCCGAGCAGCAGATAACTCGGCCGGCGGGTGACGGCGACGACGAGCACGGTCAACAGGTAATCGGGCACGAGCACGCCGAGCAGGATCAGGGTCGGCGGAATCGCGTCCGTCAGCCGCGTGGCGATGCCGGACGGGTCCGTCGACGTCGCCTCCCAGATGACCGCGCCGACCGATACGACGAGCAGCGGCAGGAACAGCAGCATCATCACACTGCTCGTCACGAGCTCGAACACGTGGAGCGCCAGCGCACCCCAGAACCAGCCGAGCCGGAATCCGTGGCGGCGCAGCGTCTGCCAGAACCCCAGGGTCCAACGCCGGAGCTGCCGGGTGTAATCGTGCAGGTTGTCCGGATCCTGGGTCGAGGCCCTCGCGATCGAGGGGTGGAATGCGATCCGGCCGAGCTTGCGCGCGTGCACTTCGAACGTCATGTTGAAGTCCTCGATCGCGAGCCCGGGAGGATCGATGTCGATGCTTCCGAGGACCCGGCTGCGATACATGCTCGCGAAACCGGGAACGATGGAGATCACGTTCGCGAGCCTGGCGGCCTGACCGTACTTGAGCAGGTACTGCACCATGACGTAGAAACGTTCCCGGTATGCGACCAGGAATCGGCCCATCATCGTCGCGGGGGGAGGATCAGCGATCGTCGACGCACACGCTGCAACCGCGACGACCCCCGGATCCTGGAAGCACGGCAGGCCGGTCAGCAGGTAGTCGGGGGCCAGCACCGTGTCCGCATCGAGGAGCACCACGACCGGGAACCGGCGTGCCAGTTCGAAATGGTCGATTGCCGCGACGAGCGCGCCGGCCTTTCCGTGATTCGACTCGAGTTCGAGCACGTTCGCTCCGCTGGCTCTCGCGAGGTCCGCGGTCCGGTCTGCTGAGGCGTCCGAAACGACGAAGACGTGTCCAACGGGCACCTGGCCGGTTGCGGAACCGATCGTCGCGGCGATCACTTGTTCTTCGTCGTGGGCGGCGACCAGGACCGCGACCTCGTCCGCGGAGATCAGCGGGTCCTGCGATCGATCGGGCGACCGGCGGCGGCTGCTCTCGACCACGGCACGGATGAGACCGACCGTGGTCCAGAGCAAGGTGTTGATTCCCACAACAAGAATGAAAATGACGAAGAACGTAACCATCTGTGCCCCCGGGGTGAAATCGAACGTCCCACACTGGAACCGGAGACGCCACGTCGAGACTGTCGGTGTTGACGTGCACGAAGCTACCCGAGGCCGGAGGGGACCGCTGGCCCTGTCACCCGGATGGGGCGACCCATGTGGTTAACCACATCCGGGTGTGGGTTGCCCCCGGAACGCGCCGCGACGTGTTTTCCGGATGCATGCAGTTACAGGCATTTATGAGTGAGGATGATGGAGAAGTGACTTTTCCGACGAGTACCTCCAATTTTCGTGCCGCCCGCGATCAGCTGCTGCGCCTCTGGGACGGCCACGCCCGTGCCGCCGCGGAATTCCGCTGGCCGGATGTCGGCGCGTCATTCAACTGGGCCGTCGACTGGTTCGACGTGATCGCGGCCGGCAACGACAACATCGCCCTGTGGATCGTCGAGGAGGACGGCCGTGAGCTGAAGGTCACTTTCGCGGAGATGTCCGCACGCTCCAACCAGGTCGCGGCGTGGCTCACCCAGCAGGGCGTCGGCAAGGGCGATCACGTGATGCTCATGCTCGGCAACCAGGTCGAACTCTGGGAGCTCATGCTCGGCATCATGAAGATCGGCGCCGTGATCCTCCCGACATCGACCGTGCTCGCCGCCGGCGACCTCGCCGACCGCGTGCAGCGCGGCGAGGTGGACTGCGTCATCGCGAATGCGGGTGACGCCGCCAAGTTCGCGGAGATCGACGGCGATTTCCGGCGCATCTGCGTCGGCGGCACGGTTCCCGGCTGGGCTCACTACGCCGACGCCGCCCTGCTGTCCACGGCGCCCGTTCCCGTGGCCGTCGGTTCGGACGACCCGTCGCTCATCTACTTCACCTCGGGGACCACGAGCAAGCCCAAGATGGTCGTGCACACCCAGACCTCGTACCCCGTGGGCCATCTCTCCACGATGTACTGGCTCGGGCTTCGTCCCGGCGACGTGCACCTCGCCATCAGCTCACCGGGCTGGGGCAAGCACGCCTGGAGCAGCTTCTTCTCGCCCTGGATCGCTGAGGCCACCGTCTTCGTCTACAACTACGGCCGGTTCGACCCGCAGGCGCTCACGGCCCAGCTGCACCGCGCCAAGGTCACGACGTTCTGTGCGCCGCCGACGGTGTGGCGGATGCTGATCCAGTCCGATGTGGGCGAGAAGCCGGTCGGCCTCCGCGAGATCCTCTCGGCGGGTGAACCGCTCAACCCCGAGGTGATCAGCCAGATCCAGCGTGCCTGGGGGCTCACGATCCGCGATGGGTACGGCCAGACCGAGACGACGGCCATCGTCGGCAACGTGCCGGGGTCCGTCCTCAAGGCCGGGTCCATGGGCCTGCCCCTGCCCGGTGTCGCGATCACCCTCGTCGATCCGATCACGGGAGGCGTCGCAGACGAGGGCGAGATCTGCCTCGACCTCGCCGAGCCCGCCGTCAACCTCATGGCCCGGTACCACGGCGACCCGGTCAGGACCCAGGCCGCGCTCCGGGATGGCTACTTCCACACGGGCGACGTCGCCACCCGGGACGACAACGGCTACATCACCTTCATCGGCCGCACGGATGACATCTTCAAGTCCTCCGATTACAAGGTCTCCCCGTTCGAGGTCGAAAGCGTGCTGCTCGAACACCCCGCCGTCGCCGAGGCCGCGGTCGTCCCCGCCCCCGACGACACCCGACTCAACATCGCCAAAGCGTACATCCACCTCGCGGCCGGCTGGGCACCCGACAGCGCGACCGCTCTCGCCGTGCTGCGCCACGCCCGCAACGGGTTGCCGCCGTACATGCGGGTGCGGCGTATCGAGTTCTTCGAACTGCCCAAGACGAGCTCAGGCAAGATCCGCAGGGTCGAGCTGCGGGCGCGCGAGAACGATGCCGCAGAGCAGCAGCTCCGGCTTCCGGAGGAATGGCGCGACGACCAGTTCCCCGAGCTTAAGCGTTCGTCGAAGAGCTGATCCGCGCGCCCGCGAAAGCGGGTGAAACGTCGTACTGAGCTCGGCATACCGACGACTCACCCGCTTTCGCGAACGGCGGCGGGGACGGGAACGGGGGCGAGCAGGGCG
>NZ_JASJXJ010000021.1:0-32414 GCF_035018685.1 Cryobacterium sp. RTC2.1 | reverse complement strand
GCTCAAGGCCCTCGCGGACCCGACCCGGCTGCGCCTGATCTCGATCGTGGCCGCATCCGAAGGTCAGGAAGCCTGCGCCTGCGACCTGACGGCACCGGTCGGGCTGAGCCAGCCCACTGTGTCCCACCACCTCAAAGTCCTGACCGACGCCGGATTCCTCAGCCGCACCCAGCGCGGCAACTGGGCCCATTTTGCGCTCGTACCCGGCGCGCTCGACTCGGTCGCGCGGCTGCTGACCAGCGCATGACCTCGCAGCGATCATCCGAAGGAAGGAACCACCCATGACTGAAAAGACAGACATCACCGAGCTCGTCCGCGAACGCTACGCCGCCGCGGCGCTGCAGCTCACCGACGTGTCGGCTGCATCCGGCTCGTGCTGCGTTCCCACCGACCTCGGGAACGGCGACGTCTTCGGATCGGTCCTCTATACGGGCGGGGAGGGGTCCGAAGTGCCCGAGGAAGCGCTGCTGGCGAGCCTCGGCTGCGGCAACCCCACGGCGGTCGCCGACCTGCGCGCCGGCGAAACCGTGCTCGACCTCGGCTCCGGAGGCGGCATCGACGTGCTCCTCTCCGCGCGGCGGGTCGGCCCCACCGGTTTTGCATACGGCCTCGACATGACCGACGAGATGCTGTCCCTCGCCCGGGCCAACGCGGACAAGGCCGGCGCCACGAACGTCGAATTCATCAAGGGCCGGATCGAGGAGATCCCGCTGCCCGACGCATCCGTCGACGTCATCATCTCCAATTGTGTGATCAACCTCTCCGCCGACAAGACCGCCGTCATCACGGAGATGTTCCGGGTCCTCAAGCCCAGCGGGCGGCTCGGGATCTCCGACGTCGTCGCGGAGGACCACCTCAGCGAGCAGGACCGCATCGAGCGCGGCAGCTACGCCGGCTGTATCGCCGGCGCGCTCTCCCACCGGGAGTACCTCGACACCCTGGCCGGGGCGGGATTCACCGGGATCAGCGTCGACTACACCCACGAGGTCGCCCCCGACATGCACGGCGCCATCGTCAAGGCGGTCAAGCCCACCGTCTAGCCGCGTGTGGCGCGGGCCGGGAGGCGCCCGGGCGTACACTGTCGGGCATGAATGCCGTGGATTTTTCCGAGGTTGAGCGCAAATACGACGTCGACGCGGCATCCGTTCTCCCGCCGCTGCATGAGCTCCCCGGCGTGACCTGGGTGGATGCCCCTGTCGACCAGTCGCTCGACGCCGTCTACTTCGACACGGCCGACCTCACCCTTGCCGCGCACCGGATCACACTGCGGCGCCGCACCGGCGGGGACGACGCCGGCTGGCACCTCAAGCTCCCGTCCGGCGTCGACGGTCGCGGCCCCGACGAACGCCGCGAGGTGCACGAACCCCTCGGCAGCGACCCCGAGCTCGTGCCGGCCGGCCTCCAGCAGCGGGTTCGCGTCCTCGTGCGCGACCGGGTGCTCGTGCCCGTCGTGCGGCTCCGCAACCACCGGATCGTGCACGTGCTGCGCGGGGACAACGGCGCCGTGCTCGCCGAGGTCTGCGACGACAGTGTCCTGGCCGACCGCCTCGGTGTCGACCCGCTCCGCCAGGAATGGCGGGAATGGGAGATCGAACTCGTCGACGGCGCCCCCGAGCTGCTCGACGCCGTCGCGGAGGCCTTCGCCGCCGGGGGAGTCCGTCGCGCAGGCTACCCCTCGAAGCTCGGCCGTGCCCTCGGCGACCGCATTCCCGCAGCCCCGCCGGCCCCACCGGCGACGCCGACCCGGTCGAGTACGACGGGGGCCCTGCTGCTCGCCTACCTCGACGCCCAGATGCGGGTACTCGTCCACCAGGACCCGCTCGTGAGGCGCGACGACGCCGAAGCCGTGCACCAGATGCGGGTCGCGACCCGGCGGATGCGCTCGGTGCTGGCCACCTATCGCGACCTGCTTCCGAACGGGCTGGCCAACACCCTCGGGGACGAACTCCAGTGGATCGCCCGTGTGCTCGGCGCCGCCCGCGACAACGAGGTCCTGCACCACAACCTCGCCAGGTCGCTCTCGTCCGAGCCGGCGAAGCTCGTGGTCGGGCACGTCAGGAAGCGCCTGGACGCGCACTTCGCGGCCGACCTCGCCACGGCGCAGCAGGCGGCGGATGTCGTGCTCGACAGCCCACGCTACTTCCGGCTGCTCGACGCACTCGACGCCCTCATCGCGGAGCCGCCGTTCACCGCGCTCGCGAAGAAGTCGGCCAAGTCGGTGGTACCTGGTCTCGTCAAGCGTGATGGCGCCCGACTGCGCAAGGCCGTTCGCGACGCTCGCGCCGTGCCGCAGGGCCCCGATCACGACGCAGCCCTGCACGAGGTGCGCAAGATCGCCAAGCGCCTGCGGTATACGACGGAGTCTGCGCTCATCCTGAGTCCGAAACGTGCGGCCAGGCTTGTGGCCGCCGCCCGACTGGTCCAGGACATCCTCGGCGAGCACCACGACAGCGTCGTCGCCCGCGGGGTGCTGCTCACCCTCGGCATGCGCGCCTTCATCGACAATGAGAACTCGTTCACGTACGGCCGCCTCCACGCGACCGAACAGTTCCGGGGTGCGCACCTCGAGAGCCGGTTCCGGTCGGCGTGGAAAAGCTTCCCCAAGTCCGTGCTCTGACGCCGTCGACCCCGGTCAGGGCTCCGCCGCGATTCTTGCGGTGCGCGCGAGCTCAGTCGAAGTCAAGGCTGAGCTTGCGCAGCAGGGAGGCGAGGCGTTCGCGTTCGCTGGCCGTGAGCGTCGCGAGCAGCTCGGCCTCGGCGTCGACGAGGCGGGTGATCGCGGCATCGACCCGGATCAGCCCGTCGGGGTTCATCACGACGAAGATGCCGCGGCCGTCGTTGGGGTCGGTGCGCCGGGTGACGAGGCCGCGCTCGACGAGCCGGTCGATCCGGTTCGTCATGGTTCCGCTCGACACGAGCGTCTGTTGCAGCAGTGCCTTGGGGCTGAGTTCGTACGGTGCGCCCTCGCGGCGGAGCGCCGACAGCACGTCGAACTCCCACGACTCCAGTTCGGAGCGGGAGAACGCGGTGCGCCTGGCCCGGTCAAGGTGCTTGGCGAGGCGACCGACCCGGCTGAGCACCTGCAACGGGGCGAAATCGAGGTCCGGCCGCTCGCGCAGCCAGGCATCCACGATGCGGTCTACTTCGTCATTGCCGGGCATCGTCCTATTATCCGGCCAGCCGGGGCATCCGCCTGCACAGCACGGGTCATCGGTACGCCCGGCTGCGCGCCGCAGCCGATACTTCTGGCAGACTTATCAGCGTTGGTCGGCTCCGGCCGGCGAATTCCGCCGTGGTGTAATGGCAGCACGACAGCCTTTGGAGCTGTTAGGTCCAGGTTCGAGTCCTGGCGGCGGAGCCGTAGATCATTACCAGTGCTGCATTCCAGTGGCGCCCGCACCCGGTCTTCCCGGCCGGCAACACAGAAGCACGAGGACCCCGTGACCGATTCCCGTCTCGCCATCGTCGTCCTGGCCGCAGGCCAGGGCACCCGGATGAAATCCGCGACTCCCAAGCTGTTGCACCCCCTCGCCGGGCTGCCCATCCTCAGCCACGTGCTCGCGACGGCATCCGCGTTGAACGCCGCGCACGTCGTGACCGTCGTGCGCCACGAACGCGACCGGCTCGTCGACATCGTCGAGGCCGACCTGCCCGAGAGCATCGTCGTCGACCAGGACGAGGTCCCGGGAACCGGCCGGGCCGTCGAGCAGGCCATCGAGGCCCTGCCCGCCGACTTCGAGGGCGACGTGCTCGTCGTCAGCGGCGACGTTCCCCTCCTGAACGCGGCGACCCTCGCGAGCTTCATCACCGCGCACCGCGAACGCGCCGTCGCGGCGACCGTGCTGTCCGCCTTCCCCGACGACTCCACCGGCTACGGCCGCATCGTGCGCGACGAAGCCGGAGCCTTCGACCGCATCGTGGAACAGAAGGACGCCAGCCCCGAGGAACGCCTGATCACGGAGACGAACGCCGGCGTCTACGTCTTCGGCATCACCGAACTGCGTGCGCAGCTCGCCCGCATCACGACTGAGAACGTCCAGGGCGAGAAGTACCTCACCGACGTGATCGGCCTGCTCCGCGAGTCCGGCTCCGATGTGCGCGCCGTTCCGGTAGCGGATGCCTGGCTCGTGGCCGGCATCAACGACCGGGCCCAGCTCGCCGAGTCCGCCCGGCAGCTCAATGCGCTCATCGTGCGCGGCTGGCAGCTCGCCGGCGTGACCGTGCAGGACCCTGCGACGACCTGGATCGACCTCGCCGTCACGATCGCGCCCGACGTCACGATCAAGCCGGGCACCCAGATCCTCGGGGCGACGGTCATCGAGACCGGCGCCGTCGTCGGACCGGACACGACCCTCGTGGACTGCGAGATCGGCGCGAACGCCGAGGTGAAGCGCACGGACGCGACCCTCGCGGTGATCGGTGCCGGCGCATCCGTCGGCCCGTTCTCGTACCTGCGGCCCGGCACGATTCTCGGCGCGGACGGCAAGATCGGCACCTTTGTCGAGACCAAGAACGCCGTCATCGGCGAGGGCAGCAAGGTGCCGCACCTGAGCTACGTCGGCGACGCGACGGTCGGTGTGCACTCCAACATCGGGGCGGGGACGATCTTCGCGAACTACAACGGCGTGACGAAATCGCCGAGCGTCGTGGGGTCGCATGTGCGCACCGGGTCGCACAACGTCTTCGTCGCGCCCGTTAGGATTGGGGACGGGGCTTACACCGGTGCCGGTACCATCGTCCGCAAGGACGTGCCGGCCGGAGCTTTGGCTCTCACCGTGGCCCCACAACGCAATATGGACGGCTGGGTTCAGACCAACCGCCCGGGAACCGACGCGGCGGAAGCCGCGGCTAAGAGCGGAGACTAGGTGCCTGGAATCAATGCCAGCGGCGAGAAACGACTTGTATTGGTTTCGGGGCGAGCACACCCGCAACTGGCACTGGACATCGCCAAGGAGCTCGGTACCGAACTCGTGCACACCGACGCACGTACCTTCGCGAACGGCGAGATCTACGCCCGTTTCGACGAGAGCGTGCGCGGCAGTGACACCTTTGTGATCCAGTCGCACACCAACCCGATCAATGAATGGCTGATGGAACAGCTCATCATGGTCGACGCGCTCAAGCGGGCCTCCGCCAAGCGCATCACGGTTGTTGCGCCGTTCTACCCTTACGCCCGCCAGGACAAGAAGGGCCGCGGCCGCGAGCCGGTATCGGCCCGCCTCGTCGCCGACCTGTTCAAGGTCGCCGGCGCCGACCGCATTATGTCGATCGACCTGCACGCCGCCCAGATCCAGGGCTTCTTCGACGGCCCCGTCGACCACCTCTTCGCGATGCCGGTGCTGCTCGAGCACTTCCAGGAGAAGCTCGACCCCGCAACGCTGACCGTGGTGTCGCCCGACATGGGCCGCGTCCGCGTCGCCGACATCTGGAGCGACAAGCTCGGCGCCCCCCTGGCGATCATCCACAAGCGCCGTGACCCGCTGGTGCCGAACCGCGTCTCCGTGCACGAGATCGTCGGTCAGGTCTCCGGTCGCGTCTGCCTGCTTGTCGACGACATGATCGACACCGGACGCACCATCGTCCTCGCCGCCGAGGCACTGCGTGCCGCCGGAGCGATCGGCGTCGTCGTCGCCGCGACCCACGCCGTGTTCAGCCACCCCGCGCTCGAGCTGCTGCAGAACCCGGCGATCACCGAGGTCGTCGTCACCGACACCCTGCCGATCCCCCCGGAGAAGCGCTTCCCGACCCTGACCGTTCTGCCGATCGCCCCGCTTCTGGCCCGCGCGATCCACGAGGTCTTCGACGAGGGATCCGTCACGTCGATGTTCGAGGGCGCCGCGTAACCCACGCTGCCCCGACCGACGGATGCCCCGCTCACCCGAGCGGGGCATCCGTCGTTAACCGCCGCGACACCCTGTGGGGCGCGCACGGGCAGCGGATGCCTAGGCCGGCACGACCGGTGGGCCGAACCCCGGCGCGCGGGGGATCAGGCCGAGCGAGATCACCCAGGTCTCCCGCTCGTGCACGTCGATCGCGTAACACTGCCAGCCGAACCCGCCGGGCCCGGCCAGGTCGAAGCGCGCGGTGGACCCCTCCGCGAGCGGGTAGTAGTGAGCGACCGCAACGGAGCACGCGTTCGTGGCTGTGACGGATGCGATCTGCATCGACGTGAGGATCCCCGGCACGATCAGCGTCACGAGCCCGAGCACGACGGCGAGGCGCATCACCAGCAGCATCCGCCTGCTGCGCAGCGGCCGCGCGCTGTCGTGCGGCTCATACCCGGCGAGCTCGGGGTACTCGTGCTGCTCGCTACCGTCGTCGTCGTTCATCGTGGGGTCCAGTATCGCAAATTGCGCTCCCATTCTCCGCGAGAGCGTAAAAAGTGCCCCTTCCCGCAGCGGGAAGGGGCACTTTTTACGCTCTCGCGGAGAGAGGTGGATGCCGCGACTAGTGAGTGGAGGCCTCCGTGGCGATTTCGGTGCGGTCGCCCGACCACAGGGTGTGGAACACGCCGGGCTTGTCGACGCGCTTGTATGTGTGCGCTCCGAAGAAGTCGCGCTGGCCCTGCACGAGGGCGGCGGGCAGACGTTCCGCGGCGAGCGAGTCGAAGTAGCTCAGGGCCG
Organism: Cryobacterium sp. RTC2.1; assembly: GCF_035018685.1. Classification (NCBI taxonomy): domain Bacteria; kingdom Bacillati; phylum Actinomycetota; class Actinomycetes; order Micrococcales; family Microbacteriaceae; genus Cryobacterium; species Cryobacterium sp. RTC2.1. The sequence continues at coordinate 25,791 of NZ_JASJXJ010000021.1, read as the reverse complement.
AGGCGAAGCCGGGAACCGGGATGCCCGAAAGCGCAGCGGTCGAGACGACGCGACGCCAGGCCGACTCGCCGGCGGCGACGGCCGCGGCGAAGAACGGGTCGACGAGCAGCGTCGGGATCGACGGGTCGTTCGCGTAGGCATCCACGATGCGGTTCAGGAACTGGGCGCGGATGATGCAGCCGCCGCGCCAGATCGTGGCGACGGCGCCCTTGTCGATGCTCCAGTTGTACTTGGCGGCACCGGCGATGATCTCGTCGAAGCCCTGCGCGTACGCGACGACCTTCGACGCGTAGAGCGCCTGGCGCACGTCGTCGACGAAGGTGTGGCCGACGACGGCGATCTCGGGGCGGGCGCTGATCGAGGCGCGCACCGGTCCGCGCTGCTCGGGGTGGCTCGACACGGCGCGGGCGAACACGGCCTCCGCGATTCCGGCGACGGGCACGCCGAGGTCGAGCGCGTTCTGCACGGTCCAGACGCCGGTTCCCTTGGAGCCGGCCTCGTCGAGGACGATGTCGATGAACGGCAGTCCGGTCTCGGCGTCGACCTGGCGGAGCACCTCGGCGGTGATCTCGATCAGGTAGCTCTCGAGGTCGCCCTTGTTCCACTCGGTGAACACGTCGGCGATGGCGGCGGGGGAGTGGCCGGTCACATGACGGAGCAGGTCGTACGCCTCGGCGATGAGCTGCATGTCGGCGTATTCGATGCCGTTGTGCACCATCTTGACGAAGTGGCCTGCGCCGTCGGTGCCGATGTGGGTGACGCACGGCACGCCGTCGACGACGGCGGCGATCGACTCGAGGATCGGGCCGAGGGTCTCGTAGGCGAGCGCGGAGCCGCCGGGCATGATGCTCGGGCCCTTGAGCGCGCCCTCTTCGCCGCCGGAGATGCCGGCGCCGACGAAGTTGATGCCGGTCGCGCTGATCGCCTTTTCGCGGCGGATGGTGTCGTGGAAGTCCGCGTTGCCGCCGTCGACGATGATGTCGCCGGGCTCGAACAGCTCGGCGAGCTGGCTGATGACCGCGTCCGTGCCCTTTCCGGCCTGGACCATGATGATGGCGGTGCGCGGGCGGCTCAGCGACGCGACGAAGTCCTCGATGGTCTCCGAGGCGACGAAGCCGGCCTCGGGGTGTTCCGTCATGAGGGTCTGGGTGCGCACGTACGAGCGGTTGTAGACCGCGACGGTGTTCCCCTCCCGGCTGGCGAGGTTGCGGGCGAGATTCGAGCCCATCACCGCCAGTCCGACGACGCCAATATTTGCCTGTGCTGTACCGGTTTCGGTCACGTTCGCTCCTTCAAAATGGTTGGTCTAGAACCATGTTCAAGGTTAGTCGGTCGGGCTGGGCACCTGCCCGACGGGGGCGGGCGGATGCTGGTGCAAGGTTCCCGCACACTCCGCTAGGCTTAGCAGTTGAACTTCGGCGAGGGCTGCCAGGCGTGTCACGCACGCTCGGCATCCGTTATCGACGCGGCGAAATGCTTCACGGCCTTTCCTCACGCGACACGCGTTCGAGTTGAACCAGCACCCATACGCGCGGCCATCGGCTGCGCAACTGATCTGGGCCGTAGAGGCCTGACAAGGAGACACATCATGGCTGAGGCCAAGGACAAAAAGGTCATCGACAACAAGATCGATGCCGACCTGCGCACCAAGTTCGGCAAGGGTGCGGCCCGCAAGCTGCGCGTGCTCGGCAAGATTCCGGCCGTCATCTACGGCCACGGCACCGACCCGGTGCACGTTGCACTTCCGTCCCACCAGATCGGCCTGATCCTGCGTCGCGCCAACGCGGTGCTCGAGCTCGAGGTCAACGGCGAGACCCACCTGACCCTCGTCAAGGACGTCCAGAAGGACCCGGTCCGTCAGATCATCGAACACCTCGACCTCATCGTCATCCGCAAGGGTGAAAAGGTCCAGGTTGACGTCGCCGTGCACCTGACCGGTGAGATCATCGCCGGAAACGTCATCGACCTGGACATCAAGAGCCTGCTGCTCGAGGTCGAAGCGACCAACATCCCGCAGAACATCGTTGTCAACGTCGATGGCCTCGACGAGGGTGCCCAGATCAAGGCCGGCGAGATCGTCCTTCCCGACGGTGCCGTGCTCATCTCCGATGCAGACGCCGTCGTCATCAGCGTGCACCTGCCCGAGGCCGAGGAAGAGGAAGAGGCCGTTGCCGACGCCGACGCCGAGGCCGTTGTCGAGGAAGCCCCCGCCGAGTAGCATTCGCTTCACGCTTTCTGCCTGATCTCGTCGAACAAGGAGGATTTCCCTGGACGAGAATCTCTGGCTCGTAGTCGGGCTCGGTAACCCCGGGCCCGACTACGCCGGAAACCGCCACAACGTCGGCCACATGGTGACCGCCGTGCTCGCCGACCGACTGTCGGCGAATTTCAAGACCCACAAGACCAACTCGACGGTTGCTTCCGGGCGCAGTTTCCCCGGGGGCCCCGGGCTCGTGCTCGCGACGCCGAACACCTATATGAACGTGTCCGGCGGACCGGTGGCCGCCCTGCTGCGGTTCTACTCGCTCGAACCGGATCGCCTGATCGTCGTGCACGACGAGCTCGACCTGCCATTCGACACGCTCAAGATCAAGGTCGGCGGCGGTCACGGGGGCCACAACGGGCTCCGCGACATCATCGCGGCCATCGGCACGAAGGACTTCGTGCGTATCCGCCTCGGCCTGGGCCGCCCGCCCGGTCGCCAGGCGCCGGCCGACTTCGTGTTGCACGACTTCTCCAAGGTCGAGCGCGAGACCCTGCCGAACCTGCTCGAAGACGCAGCGGATGCGATCCAGCTGATCGCGGCGGAGGGCGTCACCGTCGCCCAGCAGAAGTTCCACGCGCCCTGACCCGCCCGCGACAGTGACCGTCCGCGACAGTGACCGTCCCGACCGCGAGAATCGCCGTTCCGGTCGAGAGTCACCGGTGTGGCGGCGACTGTCGACCGGAAAGGCGACTGTCGGCGGTGCTGCGTAGAATTGCCGGGTGACCCTCCACGGCGTAATTGCCACACTTTCGCGCGCCTCCACGTTCGACCGAGCCCTCGCGTGCGCGGGCCGCGACGCCGACTTCTCGCTCACCGAAGGCCTCAGGGCTCCCGTGCTCGCCGCGCTCCTCGAACAGCGCGCCCGGCTCGGCAAGGCCCCGGCCCTGCTGGTCATCACCGCCACCGGGCGTGAGTCCGAATACCTGCACGACAACCTCGACTGCTTCACCGAAGACGCCGAGATCATCGGTTTCCCGGCCTGGGAGACGCTCCCGCACGAGCGGCTGAGCCCGAGTGCCGAGATCGTCGGCAAGCGGCTCTTCGCACTGCGGCGGATGCGCGAGTGGGAGGAGACCGACCCGGCCCTTCGCCGCCCGCTCATCGTGATCGCATCCGTGCGCGCAGCCCTGCAGCCCGTCGCGGACAACCTCACCGACTTCGCGCCCATCGTGCTCACGGCCGGCGCCCGCGGCAACGACCTGGGCGCGCTCGCCGTGCAGCTCGTCGAACTCGCGTACACCCGCGTCGACATGGTGACCCGCCGCGGCGAGTTCGCCGTGCGCGGCGGCATCCTCGACGTGTTCCCCTCGATCGCCCCGCATCCGTCCCGCGTCGAGTTCTTCGGCGACGAGGTCGAACAGATCCGCGCCTTCTCCGTCGCCGACCAGCGCTCCCTGCCAGAACCGGTCGCCTCGGTGAGTCTGCCGCCGAGCCGCGAGCTGCTGCTGAGCCCCGCCGTGCGGCAGCGCGCCCGCGAGATGCAGCACGAGTTCCCCAGCCTCGCCGGCCTCCTCGCGAAGATCGCGGAGGGTATCCCTGTCGAGGGCATGGAGAGCCTCGCGCCCGCCCTCGTCGACCGGCTCGTGCCGATCACGCACTACCTCCCCGCCGAAGCCGCCGTCGCCGTGGTCTCGCCCGAACGTGTCGCCAGCAGGGCGATCAGCCTCGCCGAGACGAACCGCGAGTTCCTCGGGGCGGCCTGGAGCGCAGCGACCGCGGGTGCAGACGCCCCGATCGACCTCGAGTCCGGCGACTTCCTCACCCTCGGCCGGCTGCGCGACTCGGTCACGCACACCGCTCCCGGCGCGCCGGCCTCCGCGCACGTCTGGTGGACTTTCAGTTCCTTCCAGGCCGCCCCGACGGATGCCCCGGTCCTGCCAGAGCACCGCGAAATCGACGACCTCCTCACCCTCAGGGTCGAGGGCGAGGCGGTCCCCAGTTTCCAGGGCAGCGTCGAGGGCGCCATCGGGCACCTCAGCAGCCGGATGAAGGACGGCTGGACCGTCGGCGTGCTCGCCCAGGGTGCCGGGCTCGTCGAACGAGCCGCCGCGGTGCTCGCCGAGCACGAACTCCCCGCCCGGATCGTGACCGAATGGCCGTCAGAGCCGGAACCCGGCATCGCCTACCTGCTGAAGGCATCCGTCGACCACGGTTTCGAGCTCGCCGAGACGAAGCTCACCCTCGTCAGCGAGTCCGAGTTCTACGGACGCACGGTCGGCTATGACGCCCGCCAGGTGAAGAAGCTCGCGAGCCGGCGCAAGAACGTCGTCGACCCGCTGCAGCTCAAGGCCGGCGACCACGTCGTGCACCAGACCCACGGCATCGGCCGGTTCGTGGAACTGACCCAGCGCGAGGTGTCGAGCGGCGGCCGCAACCCGGTCAAGACCAAGCGCGAGTACCTCGTGCTCGAGTACGCACCGTCCAAGCGCGGGCACCCCGGCGACAAGCTCTTCGTGCCCACCGACCAGCTCGACCTCGTCAGCCGGTACATCGGCGGTGAGGCGCCCGCGCTCAGCAAGATGGGCGGCAGCGACTGGTCGAGCGCGAAGTCGAAGGCCCGGCACGCGGTGCGGGACATCGCCGTCGAGCTCGTCAAGCTCTACTCGGCACGGATGGCGAGCAAGGGCCATGCCTTCGGGCCCGACACGCCCTGGCAGCGCGAGCTCGAGGAGGCGTTCCCGTTCGCGGAGACCCCCGACCAGCTCACGACGATCGACGAGGTCAAGGCCGACATGGAACGGCCCATCCCGATGGACCGGCTCCTCTCCGGCGACGTCGGCTTCGGCAAGACCGAGGTCGCCGTGCGCGCAGCATTCAAGGCGATCCAGGACGGCAAGCAGGTCGCGATCCTGGTGCCGACGACCCTGCTGGTGCGCCAACACATGGAGACCTTCCAGGAGCGATTCGCCGGGTTCCCCGTGCACATCCGCGCCCTGAGCCGGTTCCAGACCGAGAAGGAATCCCGGGAGACCGTCGCCGGCATCCTCGACGGCACGGTCGACCTGGTGATCGGCACCCACCGGCTCCTGACCGGGTCGATCATCTTCAAGGACCTCGGCCTCGTCATCATCGATGAGGAGCAGCGGTTCGGCGTCGAGCACAAGGACGCCCTCAAGAAGCTCAAGACCAACGTCGACATCCTCGCCATGAGCGCGACGCCGATCCCGCGCACCCTCGAGATGGCGGTCACGGGCATCCGCGAGATGTCGACCCTCGCGACCCCGCCGGAGGACCGGCACCCGATCCTCACGTTCGTCGGGCCGTACTCCGACCGGCAGGTCGCCGCGGCCATCCGGCGCGAGCTGCTCCGCGAAGGCCAGATCTTCGTCGTGCACAACCGGGTGTCGAGCATCAACAGGATCGCCGCTCACATCGCCGAACTCGTACCGGAGGCCCGGATCGCCGTCGCACACGGGCAGCTGCCCGAGGCGCAGCTCGAACAGGTCGTCGTCGACTTCTGGGAGCGCAAGTTCGACGTGCTCGTCTCGACGACGATCATCGAGACCGGCCTCGACATCGCCAACGCGAACACCATCATCATCGACAGGGCGGACAAGTTCGGGCTGAGCCAGCTGCACCAGCTGCGCGGCCGGGTCGGCCGCGGCCGGGAGCGCGCGTACGCATACTTCCTCTACGACGAGAACAAGCCGCTCACCGAGATCGCCCACGACCGGCTCTCCACGATCGCCGCGAACAACGAGCTCGGCGCCGGCATGCAGGTCGCCCTGAAAGACCTCGAGATCCGCGGGGCAGGCAACCTGCTCGGCGGCGAACAGGCCGGGCACATCGCCGGGGTCGGTTTCGACCTCTACCTGCGGATGATCGGCGAGGCGGTGAGCGCCTTCCGCGGCGACGTCGCAGAGGGCCAGACCGAGCTCCGGCTCGAGCTGCCCGTCGACGCGCACATCCCCGAGGACTACGTCGACAGCGAGCGCCTCCGCCTCGAGGCCTACCAGAAGCTCTCCGCGGCGAGCTCGCCGACCGCGGCCAGGGACCAGATCGACCTCGTGCTCGAGGAACTCACCGACCGCTACGGCGAACCCCCGCAACCGGTGCAGAACCTGATCCTGGTCTCCCGGCTGCGCTGGCTCTCCCAGCAGGCCGGCCTGAGCGAGGTCGTCGCGATGGGCTCCAACCTGCGGGTCGCCTCTGCCGACCTCGCCGACTCGATGCAGGTACGCCTGAAGCGGATGTACCCCGGCTCGCGGTACACCGTCGCAACCGGGGCCATCATGGTGCCGATGCCGCGGATCAACGACGAACCGCTCGGCGACGCCGCCCTGATCGCCTGGGCCGGCTCCCTGCTCGCCGCGATCTTCCCCCGTCCCATCGAGGAGCCCGTTGCGCCGGGCGCCGCACCCAAGGCTGCACCGACGACCACGCAGAACCCCAACCCCAGGAGGAAGTCGTGACCGACGCCAACCCGATCGACGCCCCGATCGACCCGCGGACCGATACCCCGATCGACGTCCTCGTCCGGACGGTCGCGCGGCTGCGCGCTCCCGGCGGCTGCCCCTGGGACATGGAGCAGACCCACGCCTCCCTCGTGCCCTACCTGCTCGAGGAAAGCCACGAGCTGGTCGAGGCGATCGAGGCCGGTGGCCGCGAGGAACTCCTCGAGGAACTCGGCGACGTGCTCTACCAGGTCCTCTTCCATGCCGACCTCGCCGCGCACACCGCCGGCGAGGACTTCGACCTGCAGGATGTCGCCGCGAGCCTCACCCGGAAACTCGAGGGCCGGCATCCGCACGTCTTCGGAGACCTCGACCTCGCGACCGCGGACGACGTCGCCGCGGCCTGGGACGGTTTCAAGGCCACCGAGAAGCCCGGCCGCACGAGCGTACTCGACGGCATCCCGCAAGGCATGCCCGCTCTCGCCCTCGCTGACAAGGTGCTCGGGCGCGCCCAGAAGATCGGGCTGCTCGATGCGGACGGCGCCGACTTCCCGCTCCCGCTCGAGAGCGAGGACGAGCTCGGCCCCCTGCTGCTCGCGATCGTCTCCGCGGCGAAGGCTCGCGGCCTCGACTCCGAACGCGCCCTGCGCACCGCCGTGCGCGGGCTCCAGGACGAGATCCGTGCCGCTGAGCTCGACAGCGCGGGGCTCGACGGTGCGGGGTTCGACAGCGCGGGGTTCGACGGTGCAGCGGATGCCGCGACCGACTTCTCGGATGCCGGCATCATCGGCCTCCCCGCCGACAACGACTGACCGCCACTGGGCCGGGCCGCCCGGCCCGACCTGAGACAATGGATTCCATGGCAACACAGGTGACCCCGCCGCGCGGCATGCGCGACTTCCTCCCCGCTGAGAAGGCCGGTCGCGAGCACGCGCTCGGCGTGATCCGGCGCAGTTTCGCCGCGCACGGCTTCGACGAGATCGAGACCCCGGTCATGGAAGACTCCGCCCGGCTGCACTCCGGCCTCGGCGGCGACAACGAGAAGCTCGGCTTCGCGGTGCTCAAGCGCGGCCTCGCCCCTGCCGACGCCCTCGCCGCCGCGGAGTCCGGCGACCTGCTCGGCCTCGCCGACCTCGGCCTCCGCTTCGACCTCACCGTCCCGCTCGCCCGGTTCTACGCGACGCACCGCGCCGCCCTGCCCACGGTGTTCCGGGCGATCCAGATCGCCCCGGTCTGGCGGGCCGAACGCCCGCAGAAGGGCCGGTACCGCCAGTTCGTGCAGTGCGACATCGACATCATCGGCGAGGCGGGCCCGCTCGCCGAGATCGAACTCATCACGGCGACGATGGCCGCCCTCGACGCCCTCGGCCTCACCGGCTGCTCGGTGCGCATCAACGACCGCCGCATCCTCACCGCCCTGCTCGCGTACTGGCAGGTCCCTGCGGATCTGTTCGAGCGGGCCCTGATCACGATCGACAAGCTCGACAAGATCGGCGTCGACGGCGTCGTCACCGAACTCGACGGCCTCGGCATCCCCACCGACGGCATCGCGGAGACCCTCCGCTCGATAGCCTCGGCCGGCTGGGACCTGCTCGGCTCGGCCGGCGAGCCCGATGCGTCCGCAGCACCCGCCTGGCTCGACCCGGTCGCCTACGCCGACCTGCTCGCCCTCCGCGACGCGCTCCCCGGCGCCGACCTCGTCTTCGACCCGACGCTCGTGCGCGGCATGGGCTACTACACCGGAACGATCTTCGAGATCGCGCACCCCGATCTCGGTTACTCGCTCGGCGGCGGCGGCCGGTACGACGGCATGATCGGCCGATTCCTCGGCGTCGACGTTCCCGCCTGCGGCTTCTCGATCGGCTTCGAACGCATCGTCGACCTGCTCGGCGGCACCGGCGCATCCGCCGAGAACGCCGTTGTGCTCATCCACGAGAAGGACGCGGCTCCCGGCCGCCTCGTCGCCCTGAAGACCGCACTCGTCGCCGAGGGCCTGCGGGTGCGGCTCGAACACCGCACCAAGAACCTCAAGGCCCTGCTCGGTCGCGCTGCCGAGGCGGGCTATGGGCGGTACGCCTTCGTCACCGATGAAACAGCGGACGCCGCCGCGCTCGACTTCCGCCCGCTCGCGGGCTGATTCCCGCGCTCGGAGCCTCCGTCGCTAGACTGTTACATGATTGGAACACAGTGTCGTCTTCCTGCACGTTCCCCCCATACCAACACCCCACCCATTAGGAAATAACAGGAAACAGGAGATAGCTGTGGCTCTCATTGAGGCAGTAGTAGCGCGCGAGATTCTCGACTCCAGAGGCAACCCGACCGTCGAGGTCGAGGTATTGCTTGATGACGGCTCCGTAAGCCGTGCCGCCGTTCCGTCGGGCGCATCCACCGGTGCGTTCGAAGCTTATGAACTTCACGACGGCGACAAGTCGCGTTACCTCGGCAAGGGCGTCCTCAAGGCCGTCGACGCCGTTATCGACGAGCTCGGCCCGGCAGTCGAGGACCTCGACGCCACCGACCAGCGCATCGTCGACGCCGTACTTATCGAAACCGACGGCACCGAGAACAAGCACCGCGTCGGCGCCAACGCCATCCTCGGCGTGAGCCTGGCCGTCGCCAAGGCCGCAGCCACCTCGGCCGGCCTGCCCCTGTTCCGCTACCTCGGTGGCCCGAACGCGCACACCCTTCCGGTCCCGATGATGAACATCATCAACGGTGGCTCGCACGCCGACAACGACGTGGACATCCAGGAATTCATGGTTGTCCCGCTCGGTGCCGAGTCCTTCGCCGAGGGCCTCCGCTGGGGCACCGAGACGTACCACGCCCTGAAGGCCCTGCTCAAGTCGAAGGGCCTCTCCACCGGCCTCGGCGACGAGGGTGGATTCGCTCCGAACCTCCCGAGCAACCGTGCGGCACTCGACCTCATCGTCGAAGCCATCACCAACGCCGGCTACACGCCCGGCAAGGACATCGGCCTGGCACTCGACTGCGCCGCGTCCGAGTTCTACAAGGACGGCGTCTACCACTTCGAGGGCAAGGAACTTTCTGCCCAGGAGCTGTCCGCGTACTACGTCGACCTCGTCAAGTCCTACCCGCTCGTGTCGATCGAAGACCCGCTCGAGGAAGACGACTGGGATGGCTACGTGCACCTCACCGCCGAAATCGGCGGCCTCGTGCAGATCGTCGGAGACGACCTGTTCGTGACCAACCCGGAGCGTCTTGCCAAGGGCCTGGCCCTCGGCACGGCCAACTCGATCCTCGTCAAGGTCAACCAGATCGGTACCCTCACCGAGACGCTCGACGCCGTTGCCCTCGCGCAGCGCGCCGGCTACACGACCGTCATCTCGCACCGCTCCGGTGAGACCGAAGACACCTTCATCGCCGACCTCGCGGTCGCGACGGATGCCGGCCAGATCAAGACCGGAGCGCCTGCCCGCTCCGAGCGCGTTGCCAAGTACAATCAGCTGCTGAGGATCGAAGAAGAGCTGGGCGAGGCCGCCGTGTACGCGGGCCGCTCTGCCTTCCCCCGTTTCAAGGCCTAGTTTCGACTGAAGCTCTCGAAGCGCGGGGTGAATCCCGCGCTTCGAGAGCTCTGTTTTTTATCCGGTGAGAACCGGCGAGGATCCGGCGAAAGGAGTTGCCATGGCCGCGAAACGCACTGAACGGCAGCCCGTCGCGCTCGGCCTCGACGAGACCCCGATGAGTGGCTGGCTTCGCGGCCTGCGCCTGTCCGGGTTCTCGCTCATGATGATGGGCATCCTCATCCTCGCGGTCGTCGTGCTCGCCCCCGGCCTCCGCACCTACGGTGAGCAGCAGCAGGAAATCAGCCGGCTCACCGCCGACGTGTCTGCCCAGCAGACCACCGTCGACCAGCTCAAGACCGAGCGGGAGCGCTGGAACGACCGCACCTACGTCACGACCCAGGCCCGCGCCCGGCTGTCCTATGTGCTGCCGGGCGACGTGAGCTTCCTCGTTATCAACGACCTGCCGCTGCCGGCCGCCGCTGCCGCCGCGCCCGCCGCGACCACGGCCATCCAGAACACCGACATCGATTGGGTATCGTCCATGTTCGCTTCCGTCATGACCGCCGGCCTCGCCCCCCAGGCCACCCAGTGACCCGGCCGCCGTTCGCGCCCGTCACCGCCGACGACCTGAAGATCGTCAGCGCACAGCTCGGCCGCCCGGCCCGCGACGCCGTCGGCATCGCGGCGCGCTGCGTGTGCGGTGCTCCCACCGTCGTCGCCACCGCACCCCGGCTGAGCGACGGCACGCCGTTCCCCACTCTCTACTACCTGACCCACCCGGCCGCGACCGCTGCGCTCTCCTTCCTCGAGGCGACCCAGGTGATGAACGAGTTCAACCAGCTGCTCGCCGACGATGAGGCCGTCCACGACCAGTACCGCCGCGCCCACGCGGGATTCCTCGCCGATCGCGCCATGCTCGGCGACGTACCCGAGATCGCCGGCATCTCCTCGGGCGGCATGCCCGACCGGGTCAAGTGTCTGCACGCCCTCGCCGCACACTCGCTCGCCGCAGGCCCGGGCGTCAACCCGATCGGTGACCTCGCGCTCGCGCGGGCAGCCTGGACCCCGGCCGTCTGCGAGTGCCTCGACTATTCCGCGGCGGACGCGTGACCCGTTCCCTGCTGCAGCGGCGCCTCGGCGCCGCGCTCGCGGTGGCGCTGACCATTGTTCTGGGAGGCGCCTCCGTCGTCGGCGACGCGGCACCCGCGCACGCCGACCAGGTGCGCGACCTCGAGTACTGGCTCAACGATTACGGTTTCACGCAGGCCTGGGCGACGACCAAGGGCGCCGGCGTGACGGTCGCCGTGATCGACACCGGGGTGAGCACGAGCGTCCCCGAACTCGCCGGCGCCGTCGTCGGTGGCACGGATGTCTCGGGCCTGGGCTCGAGTAACGGCCAGACCCCCGTGGGGGACGGCAGCGAGCACGGCACCCTGGTCGCCTCCCTGATGGCTGGCCGCGGTTCCGCGGACGGGACAGGAGTCATCGGCGTGGCACCCGAGGCGTCCATTCTCGCGGTGTCGGTCGCGTTCGGGAGCAGCGGCGCAAAGCTCAGCAACGACGACCAGATCGCGGCAGGCATCCGCTGGGCCGTCGACCACGGCGCCGACGTGATCAACATGTCGCTGACCCGGAACACCCTGGACTGGCCGTCGAGCTGGGACGACGCCTTCCTGTACGCGTTCCAGCATGACGTCGTCGTCGTGGCCGCGGCCGGAAACCGGGGGAGCGGCACCACGGAGGTCGGCGCCCCGGCGACGATCCCCGGCGTGCTCACCGTCGGGGGCGTCGATCGCAACAAGACCGCGAGCTTCGACGCCTCCTCACAGGGCATCACGATCGCCGTCGCCGCCCCGAGCGAACAACTCGTCGGCGTGGTGCCGAACGGCGGGTACGTGCAGTGGAGCGGCACGAGCGCCTCCGCCCCGATCGTCTCCGGCCTCGTCGCCCTCGTGCGCGCCGCCTACCCGAAGCTCAACGCCGCCGAGGTGATGAACCGGGTGATCGCGACCGCCAACCCGAACGGCCACGTCGTCCCCAGCCCCGTCTACGGCAACGGCCTGATCGACGCGGCCGCCGCGGTCACCGCGTCCGTGGCGCCCTCGACGTCTCCGACGCCGACGGCCCTGCTCCAGGACTGGATTCACCTGCATCGGCGCATCGACACCGTCCCGACAGCCGCGCCGACGGCCGCACCCGTTGCCCGCGCCGTGCCGAGCAGCGACCCGCCGCTGCCGACCGACACCGCCGCGAGTCCCTGGCTGCCGACCGAGCTGACCCTGACCTATATCACCGTTCCGCTTCTCGTTCTGTTGGGGTTTGCTATCCTAGTAACGCTGTTCGGCATAGGTGCTCTTCGGCGGCTCAAGCGAAATCGATCGAATCGGTAAGTTTTCGCATATTCCATCATGTAGGAGGACCCTTATCGTGCCAAAAATTCTCATTGTCGGTGGCGGCTACGCGGGCTTCTACACCGCCTGGAAGCTTGAGAAGTGGCTGCGAAAAGGCGAGGCCGAGGTCACCATGGTCGACCCCCTCCCGTACATGACCTACCAGCCCTTCCTCCCCGAGGTTGCCGCCGGCTCGATCGAAGCCCGCCACGCCGTGGTCGCGCACCGTCGCCACCTCTCGAAGACGAACGTCGTCACCGCGAAGGTCACCCACATCGACCACGCGTCGAAGACCGCGACGATCACCCCGCCGGTCGGCGAGCCGTATGAGTTCAACTACGACATCGTCGTCGTCACCGCAGGAGCCGTCTCGCGCACCTTCCCGATCCCCGGGGTCGCCGACCAGGCGCTCGGACTCAAGACCATCGAGGAAGCCGTCGCCATCCGCGACACCGTGCTCACCAACTTCGACAAGGCCTCCCTGCTCCCCGCCGGACCCGAGCGCGACCGCCTGCTCACCTTCGTCGTCATCGGCGGCGGCTTCGCCGGCATCGAGGTCTTCGCCGAACTGCGCTCGTTCGCGACCTCGCTGCTCAAGTCCTACCCGCAGATCGGGTTCGACGACATCCAGTTCCACCTCGTCGAGGCGATGGGCCGGATCATGCCAGAGGTGTCCGTGCCGACGAGCCTCTGGGTCATCGACAACCTCGACAAGCGCGGTGCGAAGATCCACCTCAACACCCAGCTGACGAGCGCCGTCGACGGTGTCGTCGAGCTCTCCACCGGCGAGAAGTTCGAGACCGACCTGATCGTCTGGACTGCTGGCGTGATGGCGAACCCCGGCATCGTGCGTCACACCGACCTCCCCATCGAGGAGCGCGGCCGCCTGCAGGTGCGCCCCGACCTCCGCGTCGGCACCGCAGACGAGATCATCGAAGACGCCTGGGGCGCCGGCGACATCACCGCCGTCCCCGACCTCAGTGGCGGGGGAGTGGGCGGCTTCTGCGTTCCCAACGCCCAGCACGCCGTGCGTCAGGGCAAGCTCATGGCCAAGAACATCGTCGCCATCCTCCGCGGCGAGGGCCCCAAGGACTACATCCACAAGAACCTGGGCGCCGTCGCCGGTCTCGGTGTCGGACAGGGTGTCTTCCAGTCCGGCAAACTGGCCATCAAGGGCCCGCTGGCCTGGATCGCGCACCGCGGCTACCACGGCCTCGCCATGCCGAGCTGGGAGCGCAAGCTGCGCGTCGTCTGGGGCTGGGCGAACAACTTCTTCCTCGGTCGCGACATCGTGTCCCTCGCCGCCGTCGAGACCCCGCGCGCCGTGTTCGTCGAGTTCGCCTCCCGCCCGAAGCCCGCCGCGGGTGCCGCGGCGCCGGCGAAGGCCGCATCCGCTGCGGTCACGCCCCCGGCACCGGTCACCGTGCCGGCAGCGGCTGCCGCGGCAGCCCCCGCCGCCAAGGTCACGGCGCCCCGCGCGCCGCGCAAGACGCCGGTCAAGGCTCCCGCCGCCGCACCGGCGATCGTGGCAGCGGATGCCGCGACCGAGGCGACCACGCCCGTCAAGTAAGCGGCTGCTCCGGCAGCACCTACGCTTGAAGCGTCGGAGTCTGTTCGGACTGAGTTCGCTCAGCCCGGATGTACTCGGACGCGCCCCCGTAGCCCAATGGCAGAGGCAGACGACTTAAAATCGTCACAGTCTGGGTTCGAGTCCCAGCGGGGGCACCATCATCCGGCACCGAACTTCCTCGTAATTCCGCGGGAGTTGGGGCCTCAGGAGGGCCGTTTTGGGGCTCTTGACCACTCCGTGCCCACATTTTGCCCACACTTGAAAAAGTTCTGGCCTGATCCAGGGCCACGGCAACGCCGTCCAAATCGTCATCGAACAGGTCTGCGTAGACGTCCAGCGTCATCGCGGCCGAGGCATGGCCGAGCATCCGCTGCACCGCTTTGACGTTCGCGCCGGCCGAAACGGCCAGGCTCGCGGCGGTGTGCCGGAGGTCATGCAGCGTCAGCGTAGGGAAGGCCGGGTCGGCCTGCTTGGCCCGGCGCAGCGCGTACACGAACCAGCCGTCCCTGGTCGAGGGCCGACGCTCGTGGGTGGCCCCGGTTCCGAAGAGGATCTGGTCAGAGTCCTTTCCCGCGACGAGGGTCCCGAGGGACCCGGCGAGGAAGGCTGGGAAGGGCACCGTGCGCGCCTCGTGCGATTTGGGCGTGCCCACGATGATCTTGCCGCCGACCTTCACCGCGTTCTCCCGAACCGAGAACCGCCTTCGGACCAGATCGATATCCCGTACCCGGAGCCCGGTGGCCTCGCCCCAGCGCAGGCCCGTGTATGCGAGGGTGAGCACGAGGACATCGTGGTGTGTCGCCGACCGCGCCAGTAGATCAACCTGTTCATGGGAGAGATACCGGTGCGGTTTGGTCAGCTTGCGCGGGAGGTTCACCCCGCGTGCCACGTTGCTCAGGATGCGTCGGTCTTTGACCGCACTATCGAGGATGGACGCCAGGACGCCGTAGACGCGGACGACAGTCGTCGCCCCGCGGGGCCCTGGCTTCGTGTGGGTCGTCTTTGCGGTGCCGGCGCTGAGCTGGGAGATCCAGGTTTGCACGTCAGTGTGGCGGATTTGGCCGATGGGCGTCGTGCCCCAGCGGGGTGCCACGTAGAGGCGCCAGGCGATTTCGACCGGTTCCAGAGCTGACGGTTTCAAGTGCGTTTGTGACGCCAACCAGGCGGTGCCGAGGTCGCCGATGGTGACCTTCGAGGCGGACTCGTCGACGTACTCGCCGCGACTCTTGGAGATTTCGATAGAGGCGAGGAACAGCTCGGCCTCTCGCTTCGTGCGGAAGCCCCGTTTGTCAGTCTGGGAATGATCAGGCTTCCGATACCTGACCCGATATCGCTTGCCGAGACGTGTGTCGTAGGGAGTGATGGTGCCCATGGTCCACCTCGATGTCTATGTCGATTGGGATGTAGAGGATCGCGAATCTGTTCGCGCGTTGGTGTGGCCTAAGCATGCTGGTGAGGTCTGACGTTCGGTCGAACGGGCCCGAGACCTTGACGGGGTCACGTAGCCCACCCGTCGAGTGACCAGCCGGCTGAGGCTAGGTAGGTGGTCAATTGCGCGATGCGGCGGGTCGTGTCGTCCAGGCGCTGCTGGGTGGTGTCCCAGGACGCGACGGTCTCGTCCTTGCTGGGTAGCGTGTTCAGCGAAGTCTCGACCTGCAAGTTGCTCGCGAGTCGGTTGCGCTCGCGAATAAGCGCGTCCAGTTCGCGCATCGCTAGCAACTGAGCGCGTTCGGAGCGTTCGTCGGTGGTGGTCCAGCGGTAGGCGCCGTCGGTCTCGCCGGAGATCCAGGCGTCGAATTCGACGACGGTCATTCCCTCGAAGGCGTCGCCCAGGTTCGGCAAATCCAGCGTGCTGGTGGGGCGACCGACTGGCGCGAGCAGGAACAGCGGTGAGACACCGAGGGCCTTGGCGATGTTGAGCAGTTGGCTGACGGACGGGTCGGATTTCCGGCCGGCTTCGATGTTCTGCAGAACCGCTTCAGTCACGTTGCCGCCCGGGATCTTGTCGGCGAGTTCCTTCGTGGTGCGGATGCCGCGATGCTTCCGCACGGCCTGGATCCGGGTGCCGATGCTCGTCTCAGTCCGAAAATCTGTCATGCGGACAAGATACTACGCAAAGCCTTGTCAAATGTCGGAAGTCATCATATTGTGACTTCAACATTGGAACAGCCGAAAGGTTGTCATCGAGACAGGATGATCATGGACGACGAATTTATCCTCCCGGCCGCCGTCGGTGAGATCACCGGCTTGAAGACCGGTGCTCTGGCCCAGCTGCGCTACATGGGACGCGGTCCCCGGTTCTATAAGCCCACTCCGCGCACGGTGCTCTACAAGCGGTCCGAGGTGATGGCGTGGATCGAAGCTAGCGCCGCCAGCCGAGACGCCGAAGCCCAGCCGTGATGGGCCTGCCACGCCGCGACCGGTTCTGGTCGGAGGAGTGGGAAGGCCCCGGGTGGTCGCCCGGGGCCCTGATCGTCACCAGCAGAGGATGTGATCGATGCTCACGCTATCGGGCACCACTGACACCGCACCAGCTCATATCCGCGAAGCGCGGTGAGGGAACCGTGGGCCTGTTTGCGGCGAAGAACGCCATTCTGGTTGCCGCCCGGCTGCACCTGGGCCATACGGCGACCGTGCTGCTCCTGCACATGGCGTTGGAATGCTGGGACAACGCCGAAAACCCAGAACGAACGCCCCCGCGTCGCTACTTTGCGGGCCGGGAAGCCTCCGCGATCGCCCTCGGGTTTCTGGCTCCGGACAACGCGAGTGAAGCCGCGCACCGGGCCGTGAAACGCGCTGTCAAGGAACTCGTCGATACCGGTGCCATCACCCGGGTCCGGTCGGCGCACAAGGGCACCACCGCCGAATTCGAACTCAACTTGGCCAGTTCGAGACCACTGTCGTGGACGACGCGGCCTGTGGATAACTTCCGTGGCTTGGGCCGTAAGGGGACTAATTATTCGTCCCTCCTGGGGACCAAAAATTCGTCCCTGAAGGGGACCAAAAAGTTGTCTCAAAGGGGACCAGAAAATGACCCCCCTAACAGTAAGGAACAGGAATGAACAACAACGGAGCAGTACGCGCGCGCGAAACCAGCCTGTGGATAACTCTCCGAAGGGCCTCGGCTGAGTCGCGACACCGCAGTTCCGCACCGCCCGGGATCCACTCGACGGACCCGCAACCGCTGACAGGGAGAACACCATGACCGACACCGTCACCGTGTACAGCAAGCCCGGCTGCGTGCAATGCGCCGCCACCCTCCGCAAGCTCACCCAGCACGGCATCGAGTACACCCTCATCGACGTGACGCAAGATCCGGTCGCGCTCGAGTACGTCACCGGCCTCGGCCACGTCCAAGCGCCCGTCGTCGAGACGCCTGGCGCGAGCTGGAGCGGCTACCGGCCCGACCTGATCAACGCCCTCAGAACGCGCCTCGACGTCGCACACGGCCAAATCGCGGCCACCCCGCTACACCCCGAGTAACCCGCGCACCGCCAATCGAGAAGGAGCACATCATGTCCACACGCACCGTTACCGGCAACCTGGCCGCCGACCCGGAGGTCGTCCCGGCTGGATCGATCCTGATCACGAAGTTCCGGGTGATCGAGAACACCGGCGAGTACCGTTCCGGCGCCTGGCACGCGCACGAGGCGGCGACGACGCACTTCGTCGAGGCCCGGTTCGAACTCGGCGAGAACGTCGCCGCGACCCTGCACCGGGGCGATCCGGTCGTGGTCGTCGGCCGTGAACACACCGAGATCTGGGGCGGTCCCGAAGCCCGGCGCTCCGGCCGTGTGCTGCAGGCCGACGTCGTAGGACCCGATCTGAATCGTGCCGTCGCCCAGGTCCGCCGTACCCGCACACCCGACACCGACGAGTAATGACGCTCAAGAGGACCTGCTGGTGGGCGGGCGGTGCAGTCCGCCCGCCCCAATCTGTGAGGAGATTCTGATGGACATAAGCGCCGAGAGCGCCCAACTGATCAGCGCCGAACAACTCCGCCGGGCCGCCCGCGAGCTCGCGCACAGCACCCGCACCGTTGAGCATCCGGGCGACTCCTACGAGCTCCTCGGACGCCTGATGAACGCCCAATGCCTGCTGGGGCAAGTGTTCGAGCAACTCGCCACCTGGCACGCCCGCACCCAGGATGGTATCCAATATGACGGTGAAGACGGTCGCGGTGCCGGACAGGTCGCCGGCGTCATCCGGGCCGAGCTCGCCCTCCGGGACGCCGCAGACCTCGCCGACAAGGCCGACAACGCCCTGATGCTGGCGCTGACTGCGAACGGCGTCATCCGCTGGTACGACTACTCCTAGAACCGTCACGGAGGCATCCAAAGCGGATCTGCAGGGTGATTGCGCTGCACGAATCCCGGGTCGGAATCGGCGGTCTGGGAGGTCGGTTTTTGGGGCTGCCTATTCGTTTGGGTATTCGTTTGGGTATTCGTTGAGAGCGAATACCCAAACGAATAGGTATGGGGCCTCTTTCCCTGTCCCACCGCGACCCCCTCGCTGCGCTCGCTTCCCAACCCCCCACACCCAACGGCTTTGTGTGGGGGGTTGGGAAGTAAAGGGGTAGTGGTGGGACAGGGAAAGAGGAAGAAGTGTATGAGAGAGATAGGTAAGAGAAAAAACAAAAAACAAAAAACAAAACTAAGTACAAAAAACAAGAACAAGGAACAAGGAAAACAGGACGAGCTAGGTCAGAAAATCAGGCGTTTCAGAGCGGACGGAGATTGCGACGATGGTGCAGTGGACAGACCGTGACGAGGCAATGGTCAACTGGCTACTGGTCGTGCGACTGGCAGAAATGGATGCAATCCGCTGGGCCCTCGGGGCACTGTCCGGGTCCGGGGTTCCCGTGGGCACTGAAGGCACAGCAGTGTTGCGCCCCGGGTTTAATGGAGGTTCTTGATCCCTTGGAAGGTTGAGAATCATGACTCCACATCGGAAATATCCGGACGAGTTGCAAGAGCGAGCGATCCGGTTGGTCCTGGATTCCCGTGACGAGCCGGGCGGACGTCGAGGCACGTGCGCCCGGGTGAGCCAGCAGTTGGGCATCTCGTCGGAGACGTTGCGGAAGTGGGTCGCCCAGGTCGAGATCGACGAGGGCACCCGCCCGGGCGTGCCGACCGACGCCACGGCCCGGCTGGCCCAGCTCGAGCGGGAGAACAAAGAGTTGCGGCGGGCGAACGCGATCTGGCGGAGCGCGTCGGCTTTCTTGGCGGCGGAGCTCGACCGCCCCGAGATCAGGTAGTTATGTTCATCGACGAGAAGAAGAGCGAGTTCGGGGTCGAGCCGATATGTGGGAGTTGCAGGTCGCCCCGTCCAGCTACTACGCGGCAACGTCCCGGCCGCCATCGAAACGGTCCGTGTCCGATGAAGTGACCGCCGCCCGGATCCACGCCGTCCATAAGGACAACTACGGGGTCTACGGGGCCCGGAAGGTGCACGCGCAACTCCACCGCGACGGGCACCCGGTGGCCCGCTGCACCGTCGAACGCCTGATGCGCCGCGAGGGCCTGCGCGGGGTGCGACGCTCGAAAGGCCCCCGGACTACGATTCCCGGGCCCCTCGCGGAGCGCCCCGAGGACCTCGTCAAACGGCACTTCACCGCGCCGGCACCGGCATGCCTCTGGGTGGCGGACATCACCTACATCCGCACGGCTGGGTCTACGCCGAGTTCGTGCTCGACGTGTTCTCCCGCCGGGTGGTTGGCTGGCAACTGTCGACCTCCCTCCACACAGACCTCGCCCTCGACGCCCTTGAGATGGGTTTCTGGACCCGCCGCCGCGCCGGCCGGGACCTGTCCCAGCTCGTGCATCACTCCGACCGCGGCGTCCAATACCGGGCGATTCGCTACACCGAACGCCTTGCCGACCGCGAGGCCGTGGCCTCGGTCGAGTCCAAGGGCGAGAGTTACGACAACGCGATGGCCGAAGCCTTCAACTCGCTTTTCAAAGCAGAGCTGATCCGGAACCTCGGGCCCTGGCAGAGCATCGACGTCCTCGAGTTCGCCGTCGCCGAGTACATCGACTGGTTCAACAACCGCCGACTCCACGGCGAGATCGGCCTGATCCCGCCCGTCGAAGCTGAGACAAACTTCTACTCACACCCGGACATCACACCGATGAAACGGGCCCAATAGAGCCTCTACAAAACCCGGGGCTTGCCACAGTGGGTCGTCCGGCTCGAGGGCGCGGGACTGGTGGAGCCGGCCCGGCCGACGTACCGGGACTCCTCAATCGTGTGACCAACGTGCGAAGGTTAGAGCCAGTCGGCGTCGTGCTGACTCGTGACTACACTCGCACCGAATTCGCTGGCGAGGAGCTGGTAGCCGGCCACCGTCGAGTCTGACCCCGACCCGGGCACTGCACCGAGGGGACGGCCTAGCTCGACCGCGTACTCGGCCGCAGTGAGAGCATCGGATGAAACGCTTGCTTCGACGACGATGGTCTTCGACGACACGGCGGCCATCAGCTGGCCGCGCCGAGCGAACTGCCACCAAATCGGCGTCGCCCCCGGTGGCACCTCACTGATGACGGCACCGCTCTCTGCGACGTCGTCGAGGAGTGCGCCGCGGTCAGAGGGGAAGCGGGTGTTGACGCGGCCGGCGAGTACGGCGATCGGGTGCCCGCCGGACGCGACGGCCGAGGCCAGGGCGGCGTGGTCGATGCCGCGGGCAGCACCGGACACGATCGCATACCCGCGGGCCCCGAGCCCGGACGCTAAGTCAATCGCCATGTGACGCCCGTACCCGGTCGAGTCGTGATCCCCGGTCACCAGAACGCTCCGCATCGAGAGCACCGCAGGGTCGCCGCGCACCCACAGAATCAGTGGCGACGCCAGACGTAGGTCCTCGAGCTGGACCGGCCAGTCAGGGTGGGACGGGGTGAGCACGTGGTACCCGGACTCGGCGCTGGCTCGGATGCTCTCAACGGCCGCCGCACGGTCAAAGCACGCCCGGAGCTGCGCGCGGAGCCCGGAAATGCCGAAACCCACCACCGCACTGCTGGGCCCGTCCACGAGTAGCTCCAGGGCTGGCTCGGCCCCGATTGCAGCGACGAGGGCGCCGACGCGGGGGTCTCCGGGTTCGGCCAGGGCAGCCCAGATAATCCGGGCGGCTGTGTCCCGGGTTAGGGAAGTGCTGGTTGTGGTGCTGAGTGTTTCGACAACGCTGGTGTACGTCATGATCTCGCTCCCTCTGGTCAACCGACAATTTTGTTTGCCTTCCGGCGAGAGAATCGATAGCGAGCGAGAGAGCCGGAGTGCCCAGAATTTCGGGCGAAATAAGGGAGCTTGCGACCGCGCCCGAAAATCTGGGAACGCAGGATCGAAGCGAGCTACGATCGGCAGCCGAAAGGTCAACAAAACAAGAAAAACCCGGCCGCGCAGCGGCTCCGATCAAGTCGTCCGGGCGGCCGTGGCCGCTTCTAAGGGAGTCGTCTGGCGCGCATTCGCTCCCTCTTCTCAAGGGTTCAGCAATCGAAAGGGCGCGACGAAAAGCAACTCAACGGCGTAGCAAATCACTCGCCCCGTCGGCGCGAAGCCGTTGACTTATATATCGAAACATTTTGTTGGCCACTCGGGACTCATCGTGCAATAATCTGCGTATGGATGCAGATAAGCAGATTTGTGGCCGCGAACCCGACAGCCAGTTCGTGGAGCTCGCGGTCGAAGTATTCGGCATGCTGGCTGACGCCACCCGCGTGCGGATAATTCTTGGTCTGCGCAACGGTGAGCTGTCCGTGAATCAACTGGCGGATGCTGTCGACAAGTCGCCGGCAGCCGTATCTCAACACCTGGCCAAACTCCGCCTGGCGCGGATGGTCACCACTCGCCACGAGGGGACCCGAGTGTTCTACAGGCTAGAAAACGAGCACGCGAGTCAGCTCGTGTCGGATGCTATCTTCCAAGCGGAACACACCCTGGGAGGCACCCCTCGTCATCATCACACCCGGGACGAGGCCAGCGCATGAATACCCCGCACCTGCATCCACATGAGGATGATCGTCCGCGTGACGCCCAAGCCCAATCCCACGAGCACGAGCATGACCATGACCATGACCATGACCATGACCACGACCACGACCATGACCACGACCACGACCACGACCACGACCACGAGCATCCGACCGGGTTCACAGGGTTCTTATACGGGCTTTTCGTGCCTCACAGCCACGATGCCGCAGACTCGATCGATGACGCATTGGAGGCAAGTACCCAGGGAATTCGAGCGGTCAAAATCAGCCTGTTCATCCTCCTCGGCACGACCATACTGCAGTTCGCGGTTGTACTCGCGAGCGGTTCAGTGGCGCTGCTTGCCGACACGATTCACAACTTCTCTGACGCCTTAACCGCAATACCTTTATGGATCGCGTTCATCCTCGGACGGCGCATTGCGTCCCATCGCTACACGTACGGTTATGGGAGGGCCGAGGATCTCGCTGGCCTCTTCATCGTCGGCGTGGTTGCCCTTTCGGCCGTCGTAGCTGCGTGGCAGTCGATCGACCGCCTCTTCCACCCCCAGCCCCTGCACAACCTGTGGTGGGTGTTGGCCGCCGGCCTGATCGGCTTCGCCGGCAATGAGATCGTTGCTGTGTACCGCATACGCGTGGGACAGCAGATCGGGTCTGCGGCCCTTGTCGCCGACGGCGTGCACGCTCGGATCGACGGGTTCACTTCCCTTGCCGTGGTTGTTGGTGCGCTCGGGGTGATGCTGGGTTTCCCGCTCGCCGATCCAATCGTCGGGCTGGTAATTTCCGCGGCGATTATCGTTTTGCTCTGGGGGACAGTGCGAAGCATTGGACGCCGCATCATGGACGGTATTGAACCGGAACTCGTGGACCGAGCCCGTTCGGCACTAACCAGCACTCCCGGCGTTTTGGACGTTTCGACAGTCCGGCTGAGATGGGTGGGGCACCGCCTTCACGGCGAGGGGTGCATCGTGGTCGCCGATACGTCCTTGTCCGTGGCGGAACGCGTTGCCGACGCCGCCCAACACCGCCTGAAGCGAACGATGGCGAATGTAGATCATTTTGCGATCCAAACGGTCACTGCGGGATCGCGGCCTGTGGAGAGGTAGGGCACGAGTATCTCACCTGGATTGACCCACGACTACCGCGTCAATGCTGGATGTCGTTGATCCGGCGGTAGAGCGTGGAGCGGGACATGCCGAGACTACGGGCCACCTGTGAGGGGTGTTCGCCGGATTCGATGAGTTGGAGAGCGGTCCGGATTTGTTGTTCGGTGAAGGTCGCCCTGCGGACGACGCGGCGCGTGCCAGAAGGACGTCGTTTGAAGACGCTGTCTCGGATGCGTGCCCGTGCGACCTCGAATTCCATACCAGCGAGAGCTGTCAGGACTGTGAGGACAGCGGTCGCGTCGAGGGTGCTGGCTTTGTCTGGGGCTCGGTGATGTCGAGAACTCGGAATCCGGCCCCGCTCGCCCGCAGCCTCTCCGCAATCGTCAGGAGGTCGGGAGTGGATCGACCTAGGCGGCTCAAGGTGGTGATGATAAGGGTGTCTCGCTTCTGGAGGGCGCCGATGGCGTGGTCCAACTGGGACTGCTCCGTGCGAAAACCACGGTCGACATACAGGTCCTCTACACGAACGCCCACAGCGACGAGGGTACGTTCCTGATGGTCGACCTTCTGGTCTCGCGGTATTACTCGGGCGTACCCGATCAATGTGCCCACGATCGTCGCTCCGCTAACCGCCGTTGAGGGTTTCGCGGCGCTGTCGATATTCGTTTTCGTCGATCTCACCGCGGGCGTAACGTTCATCCAGGATTGTTCGAGCCGAGCTGTGTCCGGCCGTCTTGCCCTGCTCGGGGCGATCTCCACGGAAGAGACGGTAGACGACGAAAGCCAAGGCGACGATGCCCCCGATTGCGAATATCCACGCAAAGATCATCCACGGTCCTGTCCAGCCCATTCCGCCGTATCCCATCATGGTGTGCTCACTTTCTCGTGACGTTTAATCGTGGATTTGGTGTTCACTGGCGGCGCCGCACGTCAGAACAACTTGCCCGGTCCGTCCAGGCCTCCGGTGCAGGGGGAGCCGGGTTCTGGAGCAGTTGCGGCGCCCCGGTACTTGGCGATGAATGCCGCGAGTCGGGGATCGGCCGGGTCGCTGATGTCGAGCTGCGTGCCCCATGCCGATGCGACGATCGACGACGGGAGACCGGCGAATGGAGACAGGATCGCGTATGTCGATGGGATCTCTTTGCGCAGAGCTGCGAGCTGATCACCCCTCACTTTTGAAGCGTCGTAGGTGACCCACACGGCGCCGTGCTCGAGCGAGTGCACTGCGTTTTCGTTGGGGACGTTGTCGGAATACACGCCACAGTTCAGGAGCGTGACGGAGTGGTCTCCGCCCACCGGTGGCAGCGGATTGTATTTCACCGTGCCGGTGACGTGCTGGGAGGTCTGGTTCGGGAAGGTTTGTACGCCGTCAACGGATGTCGGTGCTGCCGCGTTCTTGGGGGCGCCGCTGGTTGTGACGACGAGGACGATGACGAGCACGACGATCCCTGTAGCGGACCAGGCTGCGGCGATTCCGATCTTTCGGTTCCGTTTCGCTTTTGATTGTTCGCGCTTGAGGGTGGCGACTTTTTCTGCCCGGCGCACGGCTCGTTGCTGTTTGACTGTTGCGGGCGCGGATTCGCGACCTCCGCCAGCTGAGTGGTCGTCCGAGTGTGGGGGTGTTTCACGAGCCATGTCAGCGGTCCTTCGGTTCAGGTGAAATATACCCGACGGTGACCTGTAACGACTTGAGTTCGGCTCGGGCGGCCTGAATGTCCGCCTGGACGTCCGTCGCCGGCTTAGAGCAGCACCCGGCGTCACCCGGGGCGGTTCGGCTGCGCAGCATGGGGCGCATGCAGAACCGCCAGGTCAGAGCCGCGGCAACGACGGTCGCGACCAGGGAGATCAGAATGGGGATCACGCGGTCGGTCCGGTACCGGGGTGGCGATCATCGAATGCCGCGGCCTGTGGACGAAGGGCGGCCACTTCGGCGCGCAGGCGGGCGAGTTCTTGTTCTTCGGGACCGTCGACGGTTTTACCGTGGCCGCGTCCGCGCATCATGAACCACATCATCAGGCCCATTCCGACGGGGCAGATAAGGGCGGGGAGGATATAGAGGAATTGCTGCATGTCAGGATCCTTCTGGTTGTGTTGATTCGGTGGTTTCGAGCATGGTGGTGAATTTTCGCCGGAGGGCGCGGGTAGATAGGCGCCCGTGCGCGATCAGCCGGCCGTTGGCGACGAGCCCGGGGGTGAAGGCCAGGCGCTGTTCACGGGCGATCGCACGACCGGTGTCGCTGTTCACGTCGACCTCGTCGATCTGGAGGGGGAATTCGGCGGACAGTTCGGCCAGCACTCGTTTTCCCGCGATACAGGAGGGGCAGTCGCTTTGAGTGAGCAGGGTCAGGGCGATCATGAGGTGGTATCGGTCTTCAGGTCGAGGAGGAGTTGGTCGACGGGCACGAACATGGTGTATTTCGGAGCCCCGCCGTAGTCGGCGCGCCACTTGATGGTGCCGTCGGGGCCGACGAGGATGAAGCTGTGTCCATCGGTGCTGGTGCCCATCATGCCGAATTCGTTGGCGTGGTACTTTTTCGAAGTGACCAGGTCGGGGTCGGACAG
>NZ_JASJXJ010000020.1:0-32449 GCF_035018685.1 Cryobacterium sp. RTC2.1 | reverse complement strand
AGCCCGCAACATCCCGACCCGAGTGTCAGGGACGTCCCGAGACATGAAGTGTCAGGGACGTCCCGAGACAGCACACCCGGTCTTAAGGGCCAAAAGTGTACTCTCGCGCCTGGGAGACGGCGCGCCGGGGCGCGGCATCCGCTAGCCACGGGCCCTGATTAGCGGGAAGATGGAAGTGGGCAGAGCCCGCCGAAGAAATGAGCAGGTCAATGAGGATTCTCGTAGTTTGCGGTGCCGGGGCGTCCAGCGCCTTCGTCGCCCATCGCATCCGCCACACAGGTGAGGCCAGGGGTCTCGAACTGACGGTTCACGCCGGCAGCGAATCCGACCTTCCCGGGTCATTGGACCCGATCGATGTCTTGCTCGTCGGCCCGTATCTGGCCCCGCGTTACGAGAAGATCCGCGCGGAGGCGATCAAGCGGGGCGTCGGCGTCGCGCTCCTGCCCGACACCGTGTTCGCCTCCCAGAACGGCGACGAGGCACTCGACCTCGCCATCTACGCGTTCAAATCGCGCGGCTGGGCCGAACTGCGCGCCTGATCCCGGTTTCCCCGTGAGGGCTACTGGTCCATCAGGTGCACGAGCTCGTCGATGAAGGATGCGAAGTCGACCGACCTGCGGACCAGCCGCTGCACGTCGTTGCGGTCGGAGAAGACCTCGACGAACTGGTCGAAGACATCCTGGAAGCTCTTGCGCCCCGCGGCGCTGAACGCCACGAGCGCGACGACGTTGACCCGAGCCTCGCCCCAGTCCATCGGGGTGTCGTTGATCACGATCGCGATCGACGTGCGGTTCGCGGTCATCGACATCGAGTGCGGCACGGCCAGGTTGTCGGTGAACGCCGTCGAACTCATCAGCTCGCGCTCGATCGCGCCGACGATGTACTCGGGCTCGATGATGCCCTGCGCGGCCATCCGGTCGCCGAGCGCGCGGATCATGGCGTTTTCGTCGTTCGCGTAGAAGTTGTGCGAGAACAGCGAGGCGTCGAAGAACTGCAGCAGGTCGTCCTTGAGATGCGCGCGCCTGCGCAGCCGGCGCACCCGGCTCGCGGCCTTCCGGACCCGCTCGATGTCGGCTTCGGTCAGGAACGGCTGGATGACGATGATCCCGTCGCCGAGGCTGCCCGGATCGATCGTCGTGAGCACGAGGTCGGCCTCGAGCCCGCTCCAGTCCACGTCGCTCCTCGTGACGACGGAGACGACCTCGAGCTCATCGCCGAGGACACGTTCGATGCGTTCCCGCAGCAGGACGTGCATGTCGTAATAATTCGGGCAGACGATAGCGCAGCTGACGAGGTCGACCCGGCGCGACTGCTGCTGCAGGTGCGCGCCGACGTGCATCGCGATGTACGCGATCTCGTCGTCGTTGATCACGATCCGCTCCTGGCGCTGCAACTGGCTCGCGATGTACACCGCGAGCTCGTAGATCATCGGGTAACCCGTCTTGATGGACCGGGTGAGCGGGTTGTGTGCGAATGACCGGTCCTGGGCGCGGTTGATCAGGTTCCGCACGTGCAGGGTGAGCCGCACGATGAACGTCTCCTCGGTGAGGTCGACGAGGAATTCCTCGCTCGCCTGCGTCACGATCTGCCTGACGGTGTCGAGGTCCTCCGGGCGCACGAAGTTCTCGATGAGCTTCTTCGCCGGCTGGTCGTGACCCGGCGTGATCACCCGGGTGGTGAGGAGGAGTCCGATGTAGTCGAGGTCCCCGAGCGCGAGCTCGACGTCGAAGTGCCGCTTGATGAGCACGGCGAGGGCCCTGGTCATCTCGTCAGGGGGAGTGGCCTCCGGCTCGGCGGGGAGCGGCGCGGCGCGCTTGGTGACGCGGTCGACGGCGATCGCCACGTGCAGGAGCACGTCGTTGGTGCCGTACTCGTTCACGAAATAGCCCTGGGCGTCGAGCATGGCGATCAGGTCGGTCTTGAACGCGCTGAGGCTCTTCGACGCGAACTCGCGCTGGATGGTCTCGAGGTTCAGCATCCCGCGGTCGGTCTCCTCTCGGAACATCCGGCTGAGCAGCCGGCGCCGGTCCGTCTCCGATCCGGCCAGGGTCACGACGCTGCCGCGCCTCCCGAGCGTGAGCCCGGTCTCGGGCAGCAGCGACCGCACCCGGGCGAGATCGGCCTCGATCGTCGAATCACTCACGAAGAGCTCCGCCGCGAGGCTGTACACGTCGAGGCCGCTGTCCGACTCGGTGAGCCGCCTGACGAGGGCATAGAGCCGGTTCTGCCTGGTGTCCGGCTCGACCGGCTTGCGGCTCGACCGGAACACGGCGTACGCCTCGAGATCCAACCGGTACCCGGCCGTCCCCGATTCGATCACGTCGAGCGGATGCGCCGCCGCCTTCACGTTCGTCACGTAACTGCGCACGGTCCGAGGGGTCACCCCGAGGTGGTCGGCGAGTTCGCCGGCGGTCACCCAGACCGGCGTCTGCGACAGATACTCCAGCATCCGCGTTTGTTTGTCGCTCATCGCACAAAACTCCACATTGTCGTAGCTAGTCAATCATGCTGCACCCCTCCGGTATTCCCGCGCCGTGTTTCCGGGGGTGCGGAAACAGCTCTACTGGCCAGGGCCAGGCCATCGGACGAAACTGAAAGAGTCGAAACACCGAAAGGCTGAGTCAATGAGGATTCTTGTGATCTGTGGTGCGGGCGCGTCCAGCACCTTCGTCGCGCTGCGGATGCGCCGGACCATTTCCGAGCGTGGCCTGGTCGCCACGGTCGCCGCGGCCAGCGAAACAGAACTCCCCGATGCCCTCGACGGCATCGACGCCCTGCTCGTCGGCCCGCACCTGGCCGCACGATTCCCCGAGATCCGGGCGCAGGCGGCCGAACACGGCGTGGGCTGCGCTCTCCTGGCCGACACGATCTTCAAGGCCCGCGACGGAGCCGAAGCACTCGACGCGGCGCTCGCAGCCGTGGCATGACCCAGTACAGCACTCCACTCTCCACCGGAAGGAACCCCACCGATGATTGAACGCACAGTTCGAATCGGCTCGGCGAACGGCCTGCACGCCCGCCCCGCGAAACTCTTCACCAAGGCGGCAGCCGGCTCCGGCGTCAAGGTCACCATCGAAAAGGCCGGCGGCAAGGCGGTCAACGCCGCCAGCATCCTCGCCGTGATCTCCCTCGGCCTCGGCAACGGCGACGAGGTCACCATCGCGACGGTCGACGACGGGGCCAGTGCCACCCTCGACACCCTCGTATCCCTGCTCGCCGCCGACCACGACCTGCCTGCCGCGGACGCGGCGACCTCCGAAACGCGGGTCGCGGTATGAGCCTCGCGACGGCATCCGCCACGTCCGGCACCGACCTGACCGGAACCGGCATCGGCCAGGGAGTGGCCATCGGCCGGGTGCTGCGGATGCCCGAACCGCTCCCGGAACCGACCGACACCCCCAGCGCACTCACCCCGGAGGACGAAGGCGCCCGCGCCGCGGCCGCGCAGCGTTTTGTCGCCGTCGACCTCGAAGGCCGCGCCGAACGCGCAGGCGGAGCGGCCCAGGAGGTCCTCGAAGCCCAAGCCATGATGGCGGAGGACCCCACCCTCGTCGACGACCTCACCGAACGGCTCGCGACCGGCAAGACCGCGGAACGCGCCGTGTTCGAGGCCTTCTCCGCTTTCCGCGACCAGCTCACCGAACTCGGCGGGTACCTCGCCGAGCGTGCGGCAGACCTCGACGACGTGTCCCAGCGGGTCATCGCCCAGCTCGGCGGCCGGGCAGCCCCCGGCGTGCCGGAGCAGGAAGAACCGTTCATCCTCGTCGCCCATGACCTCGCCCCCGCCGACACCGCGCTGCTCGACCTCACCCGCGTGCTCGGTCTCGTCACGAGTGACGGCGGCCCGACCTCCCACACCGCGATCCTCGCCCGCGACAAGGCGATCGTCGCGATCGTCGGCGCCATCGGGGCAACCGACCTCGCCGACGGCACCCTCGTGATCGTGGACGCCGCAGCCGGCACCGTGACCGTCTCCCCGACGGAGGCCGAAGTCGAAACGGCCGAAGCCCGCATCCGTGCCCGCGCCCTGCGCGCCCAGGCCCCGACCGGCCCCGGCCGACTCCGGGACGGCGCCCCGATCCCGCTCCTCGCGAACCTCGGCTCCGCCGACGGCGCCGCCAGGGCCGTCGAACTGGGCGCGGAAGGTGTCGGCCTGTTCCGCACCGAGTTCCTCTTCCTCGGCTCCCGGAACGCACCGACGATCCTCGAGCAGGCGGAACAGTACGCACGCCTGCTGCATGCCTTCCCCGGCAAGAAGGTCGTGGTGCGTGCGCTCGACGCCGGAAGCGACAAGCCGCTCGCGTTCCTCAACGACGCAGCGGAGGAGAACCCCGCACTCGGCCTCCGCGGCCTCCGGGCCCTGCGCGCCTCCGAAGACATCCTCCGCGAACAGCTGACCGCGCTCGCCGAAGCGGATGCCGCGACCGACGCCGACGTCTGGGTGATGGCGCCCATGGTCGCAACGGTCGAGGAGACCACCTACTTCGTGGAACTCGCCCACAAGCTCGGGCTCAAAACGGCCGGCGTCATGGTCGAGATCCCCTCGGCAGCACTCCTGGCCGACCGCATCCTGCAACACTCGGACTTCGCGTCGATCGGCACCAACGACCTCACCCAGTACACCCTCGCAGCCGACCGTCTCCTCGGTTCCGTGGCGGGCTACCAGAACCCGTGGCACCCCGCGGTCCTGCGCCTGATCGGAGAGGTCGGCACGGCAGGCCGCTCCAGCGGCAAACCGGTCGGGGTGTGCGGAGAGGCGGCGGCGGACCCACTGCTCGCCGTCGTGCTCGTCGGACTGGGGGCCACGAGCCTGTCCATGTCCTCTGCGGCACTCTCCGACGTCCGGGCGGAACTCGCCCGGTTCAGCGCGGAGGAGGCCGGGCAACTCGCCGCGGTCGCCCTCGCGGCAGACGGCGCGGCATCCGCTCGCGCCGCGGCGACGAAGCTCGCCGCCACCTTCTCTCACACGGACTAGTCCGTGCGAGTCGTTTCACCGCTCACCCGCAATCACA
This sequence comes from Cryobacterium sp. RTC2.1, assembly GCF_035018685.1. NCBI lineage: Bacteria > Bacillati > Actinomycetota > Actinomycetes > Micrococcales > Microbacteriaceae > Cryobacterium > Cryobacterium sp. RTC2.1. The sequence goes on along the minus strand of NZ_JASJXJ010000020.1, from coordinate 27,437 downwards.
ACCCGAACACACAACGAAAGGCAGAGAAATGACGACGACGTCAACTGACACGAAGAGCGGAGGCGGAGCGCGCGTCCACGTGCAGCGCTTCGGCACCTTCCTCAGCGGCATGATCATGCCCAACATCGCGGCGTTTATCGCGTGGGGCCTCATCACCGCGTTCTTCATCCCGACCGGCTGGACCCCGAACGAGACCGTCGCCAAGATGGTCGACCCGATGATCTTGTACCTGCTCCCGCTCCTGATCGCCAACACCGGTGGCCGCATGGTCTACGGCGTCCGCGGTGGCGTCATCGCCTCGATCGCCACGATGGGCGTCATCGTCGGCAGCGCGATCCCGATGTTCATCGGTGCGATGATCGTCGGCCCGCTCTCCGCCTGGCTCCTCAAGAAGCTCGACAGCCTGTGGGCGGGCAAGATCCGCCCCGGTTTCGAGATGCTCGTGGACAACTTCTCCTCGGGTATCCTCGGCGCCATCCTCGCCCTGGGCGCGTTCTTCGGAATCGCTCCGGTCGTGACCGGCTTCAGCACCATGCTGGAGGGCGGAGTCAACTGGCTCGTCTCCAACAACCTGCTGCCGCTCGCGAGCATCCTCGTCGAGCCCGGCAAGGTGCTGTTCCTGAACAACGCCATCAACCACGGCGTGTTCACCCCGATCGGCGTGCAGCAGGTTGCTGAATCCGGCAAGTCGCTGCTCTTCCTGATCGAGGCGAACCCCGGCCCCGGCCTCGGCCTGCTCCTCGCGTTCTCCTTCTTCGGGGTCGGACTGGCCAAGGCCAGTGCCCCCGGCGCGATCATCATCCAGTTCCTCGGTGGAATCCACGAGATCTACTTCCCCTACGTCCTGATGAAGCCGATCCTCATCCTCGCCACCATCGGCGGCGGCATGACCGGCGTCGCGATCAACGTCGCGTTCCACACCGGCCTCCGCGCCCCGGCCTCGCCCGGCAGCATCTTCGCCGTGCTTCTCCAGACCGCACCGGACAGCTACGTCGGCGTCGTCCTCTCGGTCATCGGCTCCGCAGCCGTGTCGTTCCTGATCGCCTCCGTCATCCTCCGTGCGAGCCGCAAGCGCGACATCGCCGCCGGACTCGACAACGACCTCACCGAGGCCGTCGCGAAGACCGAAGCCCTCAAGGGCAAGTCCTCGAGCGTCCTCGGCAACCTCGCCGCTGCGGGCACCACGGATGCCGCCACCGCGGCCGCCGCAGGCCACCAGCTGAAGAACATCGTCTTCGCGTGCGACGCAGGCATGGGGTCAAGCGCCATGGGCGCCTCCGTCCTGCGGAACAAGATCAAGAAGGCCGGTATCGAAGGAATCACGGTGACCAACCAGGCCATCGCGAACCTCGACGGCACCGCCGACCTGGTCATCACCCACCAGGACCTCACCGCGAGGGCCCAGCAGAAGTCGCCGGCATCCGTGCACGTTTCGGTGTCGAACTTCATGAACAGCCCGAAGTATGACGAGGTCGTCGAATTGCTCCAGAGCAAGGCGGACTCAGAGGCCACACTGTGACCGATCAGATCCTCGAGCCCGGCAACGTGGTGGCCGCGGGAACGGCCACCACGAAGAACGACGCCATCAAGGAGGCCGGCGCACTGCTGGTCGCCGCGGGTGCAGTGACCCAGGCGTACGTCGATTCGATGTTCGACAGGGAGGCGAGTGTGTCGACCTACATGGGCAACTTCCTCGCCATCCCGCACGGCACGAACGAGGCGAAGGAGTCGATCATTCATTCGGCGCTCTCCCTCGTCCGCTATGACACGCCCATCGACTGGGACGGCAACCCGGTCCGGTTCGCAGTCGGGATCGCGGGGCTCAACAACGAGCACCTCGCGATCCTCTCGAAGATCGCCATCGTCTTCTCGGACGAGGACGAAGTACAGAAACTGATCGATGCAGGAAATGCAGGAGAGATTTACGCTCTCCTCGAGGAGGTCAACGCAGAATGAAAGCAATTCACTTCGGTGCAGGCAATATCGGTCGCGGATTCGTCGGCCTCCTGCTTCACGACGCCGGATACCAGGTGGTCTTCGCCGATGTGAATGCTTCCCTGATCGACGCCCTCAAGGCCGCGACGACCTACTCGGTGCATGAGGCGGGGGAGGAGTCGACCACTCGCGTGGTCGACAACTTCCGCGCCATCAACAGCGCGACCGACGAGGCCGCCCTGATCCAGGAGATCGCGACGGCCGACATCGTCACGACCGCCGTCGGCCCGACCGTGCTGCGCTTCGTGGCCCCGGTCATCGCCGCCGGACTCGCGGCCCGCGACGCGTCGCTGCCCCCGCTCGCTGTGATGGCGTGCGAGAACGCGATCAACGCGACCGACGTGCTCGCGGAACAGGTCTGGCTCCACGTGGCAGAGGGAGATCGCGCGGCCGTCAACGCCCGCGTCGCCTTCGCCAATACAGCCGTCGACCGGATCGTTCCCGGGCAGGCGGACGGCAGTGGCATCGACGTCACCGTCGAGGCCTTCTACGAGTGGGTCATCGAGCGCGGCGCCTTCAACGGCGCCGTGCCCGTGATCCCCGGTGCGACCTTCGTCGACAACCTCGCGCCCTACATCGAGCGCAAGCTGTTCACGGTCAACACCGGCCACGCAACGGTCGCCTACCTCGGCTCCGTTGCCGGCGTCACGAAGATCTCGGACGCCCTCCTGGTACCCGAGGTGCTTGACGGCGCCCGGCGCGTCCTGGAGGAGACCAGCGCCCTCCTGGTGGCCAAGCACGGGCTCGACGAAGCCGCCCAGCGCGCCTATCGCGAGAAGATCCTGGTTCGGTTCAAGAACCCGGCCCTTCCCGACACCGTGCAGCGTGTCGGACGCCAGCCGCTCCGCAAGCTCAGCAGGCACGAACGCTTCATCGGCCCCGCCGCGGAGATCGCCGAACGCGGCACCCGCCCGACGGCACTGCTCGAGGCGGTCGGCGCAGCCCTCCGCTTCGACGTGGCGGACGACGAGCAGAGCGTCGAACTCCAGGCCAAGCTCCGCAGCCTCACGGCCGCGGGCTTCGTGACGGATGTCTGCGGGCTCGACGCGACGCATCCGCTCTTCTCGGACGTCGTCACCGTCGTCGAAGGCGTGCAGCGCACGCTCTAGGCCCGTCAGGCTCAAAAAAGCACAATCGGCACTGAAGCGACACAACAGCACGATTCCGCACTGAAACGGGCGGCGGCAGCAGCAATTGCCAAGGGATTATAGGGAAGAATTGCCAAAAGGCAACTTCATACCATAGAGTAAATCCTTGGTGTCTGATGCCGTCGCCTGCGGCGTGTCTAGAGCACCATATCCCCGCACGACCAGCAATCAATACCTAGTGATAGTGAGTTATGGCCAAAAAAGACGGTGTCATCGAAATCGAGGGCGCAGTAGTCGAAGCTCTTCCCAATGCGATGTTTCGCGTTGAGTTGACGAACGGCCACAAAGTTCTTGCCCACATTTCGGGCAAGATGCGTCAGCACTACATCCGCATCCTTCCTGAGGACCGCGTGATCGTGGAGCTGAGCCCTTACGATCTGACTCGCGGCCGGATCGTCTACCGCTACAAGTAAGAAGTTGCTGTAAGTAACGGCCCGCGGCATTCCGCGGGTACGAAGACAGCGAATACAAGGACACACCATGAAGGTCAAGCCCAGCGTCAAAAAGATCTGTGACAAGTGCAAGGTCATCCGCCGCAACGGCAACGTGATGGTCATCTGCGAGAACCCGCGTCACAAGCAGCGTCAGGGTTAGCCGGTGGGGGTCTGTCACCCGACAGGCTCACCCTGGTGAACGATTCAACTGAATACAGAAAATAGCAGTGCCAGGAATCCCGCGAGGGGGGACACCATCGGTTGGAGGCCGATGAACGGGCATTGCTACAGACCTCCACTCATATACAGGAGAAGCCATAATGGCACGTCTAGCCGGCGTTGATATTCCCCGCGATAAGCGCGTGGAAGTTGCACTGACTTACATCTTTGGTGTTGGCCGCACGAGGGCACTCAAGACCCTCGCCGACACTGAAATCGATGGAAACATCCGAGTCAAGGACCTGACCGACGAGCAGCTCGTCGCCCTCCGTGACTACATCGAAGGAACCTTCAAGGTTGAGGGTGACCTCCGCCGTGAGGTTGCCGCCGACATCCGCCGCAAGGTCGAGATCGGCAGCTACGAGGGAATCCGCCACCGCAAGGGCCTGCCCGTCCGCGGCCAGCGCACCAAGACCAACGCTCGCACCCGCAAGGGCCCGAAGCGCACCGTAGCCGGCAAGAAGAAGGCGCGCTAGGCCTCGGCCTGGCCCGTCTCGCCTTTAGGATTCAGGAGAAATTCATGGCAGCACCCAAGTCGGCCGTTCGGAAGCCGCGCAAGAAAGAAAAGAAGAACGTCGCCGTGGGCCAGGCCCACATCAAGAGCACGTTCAACAACACCATCGTCTCGATCACCGACACCACCGGTGCGGTCATCAGCTGGGCGTCCTCAGGTGGAGTTGGCTTCAAGGGTTCGCGTAAGTCGACCCCGTTCGCCGCACAGCTGGCAGCCGAGTCGGCCGCCCGCCAGGCGCAGGAGCACGGTATGAAGAAGGTTGACGTGTTCGTCAAGGGACCCGGCTCAGGCCGCGAAACCGCGATCCGCTCCCTTCAGGCCGCCGGCCTCGAGGTTGGCTCGATCAACGACGTGACGCCCCAGGCTCACAACGGTTGCCGTCCGCCGAAGCGTCGCCGCGTCTAAAGCACCCGCACTGGCCGGGTTCGTCCTCGTGACGACCCCGGTCGCCGCGGATCGCAGGGCCTGGACTGCTCCTCACGGAGCGGTCCAGGCCCCGCGCGATTCTTTTTTCTTTCACACTCAACACCTCGCCTCGCAAGTGTCATATAGCGGACACTTTGCCGAAAGGAATCAATAGTGCTTATCGCACAGCGCCCCACGCTCACCGAGGAGAACATCTCGGAGTTCCGGTCCCGGTTCATCATTGAGCCGCTCGAGCCTGGCTTCGGTTACACCCTCGGCAACTCCATGCGCCGCACCCTGCTCTCCTCGATCCCCGGAGCCGCTGTCACCAGCATCCGTATCGACGGCGTGCTGCACGAGTTCAGCACGGTTCCCGGTGTCAAGGAAGACGTCACCGAGATCATCCTGAACATCAAGGGACTCGTCATCTCGAGCGAGCACGACGAGCCGATCACCGCGTACCTGCGCAAGCAGGGTGCCGGCCAGGTCACCGCCGCCGACATTTCGGCTCCGGCCGGCGTCGAGGTGCACAACCCCGAACTGGTCATCGCCACCCTGAACGACAAGGCGAAGTTCGAACTCGAACTGACCATCGAGCGTGGCCGCGGCTACGTGTCGGCCACCCAGAACCGCAACGAGTACTCCGAGGCCGGCCAGATTCCGGTCGACTCGATCTACTCGCCCGTGCTCAAGGTGACCTACCGCGTCGAGGCGACCCGTGCCGGTGAACGTACCGACTTCGACCGCCTCGTCGTCGACGTGGAGACCAAGTCGGCAATCTCGCCTCGCGACGCCATCGCATCCGCCGGTCGCACCCTGACCGAGCTGTTCGGTCTGGCCCGCGAACTGAACACCGCGGCAGAGGGCATCGAAATCGGCCCCGCGCCGGTCGACGCCGTGTTGTCGACCGAACTGTCGATCCCGATCGAAGACCTCGATCTGTCGGTTCGTTCGTACAACTGCCTCAAGCGTGAAGGCATCAACAACGTCAGCGAACTGGTCGCCCTCTCGGAGACCCAGCTGATGAACATCCGCAACTTCGGACAGAAGTCGGTGGATGAGGTCAAGGACAAGCTCGTCGAGCTTGGCCTGTCACTGAAGGACTCGGTGCCCGGATTCGACGGCGCCCACTTCTACAGCGGCTACGACGAAGAAACCATCTAAAAGCAGTCTCCCGACTGACTTTTGACTTTTGATACTGGAGATTACTAATGCCCACGCCCACTAAGGGAGCCCGCCTCGGTGGCGGCCCGGCACACGAGCGCCTCATGCTCGCCAACCTTGCCGCCTCGCTGTTCACCCACAAGTCGATCAAGACGACCGAAACGCGGGCCAAGCGCCTTCGTCCGGTCGCCGAGCGACTGATCACGTTCGCGAAGAAGGGCGACCTGCACGCCCGTCGTCGCGTTCTGGCCACCATCGGCGACAAGACCGTCGTGCACGAGCTCTTCACCGAGATCGCACCCCAGGTCGCCTTGCGCGAGGGCGGCTACACCCGCATCACGAAGCTCGGCTTCCGTAAGGGCGACAACGCTTCGATGGTCCAGATGGAACTCGTCCTCGAGCCCGTCACCCCGAAGGTCAAGTCCGCGAAGACGTCCGCCGCTGCAGCTGCTGCCGTCGCGCCGGTCGTCGTCGAGGCCCCCGCCGAGACCGAGGTCGTCGTTGACGCCCCGGCCGAGGACGAGGTCGTTGCCGAGGCTCCCGTCGAGGAAGCCAAGTAACCCACGCTTCACCCGCTTCACCTGGAAGGGCCCGACTTCGGTCGGGCCCTTCTTTTTTGATCTCCTAGGACACGGGGCGGAGGACGACGGGGTCCTGGCCGAGCCGGTAGGGGTCCCGGCCGTGCAACGGATGCTGGGGGGCGAGCCAGTCCAGCGCGGACGCGATGCAGTCGGCGTAGATCCGCCCTCCCGTGGGACCCGGGTGGATGTTGTCCCCGGCCAGGACGTCGGTGTGCGGCGCGATCGCGTCGTGCCAGCCGGCGATGCCCACGAGGCGGTGGTGGGCGGCGAAGCCGGCGAGCGCCTCGTTTACGCCGGCCGTCCAGTCCCGGTCGGCGAAGGCGGTCACGAGCACGAGCTTCCGGTCGGGGCCGATCGCGGCCTCGATCGCGAGCAGCTCATCCGTGGTGATCGGCCCGTTCGTGCCGAGCCCGACGACGACGACCGGACGCAGCGTCCCGGCGGCGGCCTGGGCGGCAAGGATGTCCGGAGCCGCGCGCATGCCCCGGGACACGGCGGCGTCGATCAGGATGCCCGGGAACCGGTCTTCGAGCTCGGGTGCCGAGGCGAGCATCACGGAATCGCCGACGGCCGAGATCAGGTCGCCCGGTGCGACCGGCGCGGGCGCCGTGGTCGGGTCGCTCTTCCGCTCGGCGTCCTCGCGCTTCCGGTCGGCCTGGGCGGCTTCGAGCATGTGCCGGCCGCTCGTGATCCGTGCCTGCGCACTCGTCTCGGCGGGTGCGACGACGACAGCGGCCGTCGTGCCGCCGACGAGGATCAGGCCGACCATCGCTGCGACGCCGACAACCGCGAGCCGGGACCACGACTCGGTCGCGAAACCCGACAGGGAGCGGATGCCGCCGCGCAGGCCCCTGCGCCGCACCGGCTGCTCGAGCCACCGGTACGAGGCTGCGGCCACAAGCACGGCGACGGCGGCGACGAGCAGGTGCACCTCGACGCCGGCGGCCGGCCAGGCGACGCCGGCGAGCACGAAGAGGGGCCAGTGCCAGAGGTAGATGCCGTAGGACCGTTCGCCGATCCACCGGAGCGCCGGGGTGTCGAGCCAGCGGCCGAAACGGGCGCCGCGCACGGCGGCCCAGATCACGACGCAGGACAGCAGGCTGATAGCGGCGAGTCCGCCCCGGTACGCCGACGGGCCCGCGGCGGGCAACCACGCCGCAGCCGCACCGATGCCGAGCAATGCGGTGAGGCCGAGCCAGGGGCGCAGCCGGGCGGGGGAGGCGAGCCGGGAGGCGAACCGGGTGAAGCCCGCTGGGCCGGTGCGGGCGGCACCGGCGTTGGCGTTGCGGGTCGGTGCGCCCAGGCCGTTCGGGCGCCGCAGCAGCAGCGCGAGGGCCGCGCCGGCGAAGAGCCCGAAGCTGTGCGTGTCCGAGCCGTAGTAGACCCGGGTCGGATCGGTGCCCGGCTGGAACAGGAACCCCATCCAGAGAACGGAGAGGACGCCGAGGGTGCACACCACCGCCAGGCGAATCCGGGCGCTCCGGATCAGCGGCACCGCGAGCAGCGCAAACGGCCAGACCAGATAGAACTGCTCCTCGACGGCCAGGGACCAGAGGTTCCGGAACAGCTCCGGACTCGTCGCCGAGAAGTAGCTCGCGGAGCCTGCGATCGACACCCAGTTGTAGCCGAACGTGACCGCGCCGAGAACTTGCCAGCCGAGGCCGACGAGCACGTCGCCCCCGAGCATCCACGCCACGGTGCAGCAGAGCAGCACGAGGGGAACGAGCGGCGGCACGAGCCGGCGCACCCGGCGGCTCCAGAACCGGCGCAACGAGATCCGGCGGGACCTGGCATATTCGTCCACGAGGAGACCGGTGATCAGGAACCCGCTGATCACGAAGAACACGTCGACGCCGACGAAGCCGCCGGGCAGCACCTGTGGGAAGAAATGGAAGACGAGCACAACGCTCACGGCGATGCCGCGCAGGCCGTCGAGGCCGGAGAAACGGCGCGAATCCCGAGTCTCAGAGTCCGGGCGCAGGGATGCGGGAGTGCGGTAACTGAGTTTCATAGCGGTGAGCGGAGCCGATCCGGGTTCTACGATACCCGGCCCGGCACTTACACTTACCTCCGTGAATCTTCCTGCCGCCCCTGTTGTCTCCCCGCTCCCGGAGAACACCCGGATCAGGCTGGACATCGCCTACGACGGCACCGATTTTTCGGGATGGGCGATTCAACCAGAGCTCCGCACCGTGCAGGGCCAGATCGAGGCAGGACTCGCCACGATCCTGCAGAGCTACCCGCCGTATCCGTCCCTCATCGTCGCCGGGCGAACGGATGCGGGGGTGCACGCCCTCGGTCAGGTCGCGCACTTCGACCTCACCCCCGACCAAGTCGGGGGCCTGCTCCGACGGGGAAGGGGCCGGACCCCTGCGACGCTCGCGGTGATGGTGCAGCGGAGGCTCGGGGGGATCCTGGTGACCCAGCCGGAGATCGTGATCAAGGCATCCGCCGTCGCACCCCCCGGATTCGACGCCCGGTTCTCGGCGAACTGGCGCCGCTACGAGTACCGGATCGCTGACTCGGTGCTCGGGCACAACCCGCAGGACCGGCTGCGCACGACCTGGCACGGCTTCGCGCTCGACCTGGAACCGATGCAGGTGGCCGCGGCGTCCCTGCTCGGGTTGCATGACTTCGCGACCTATTGCAAACCCCGGCCGGGCGCCACGACGATTCGCACCCTGCAGGAGTTCAGCTGGCGGCGGGACCCGGACGGCGTGCTCGTCGCGACGGTGCAGGCGGACGCCTTCTGCCACAGCATGGTGCGGGCACTCGTCGGGGCCTGCGTCGCGGTCGGAGAGGGACGGCTCGCAGGGGAGCGGCTCGCGACGCTGCGGATCAACCGGGCGCGCACGAGCGAGTTCAAGGTCATGCCGCCGCAGGGCCTCACCCTGCTCGCGGTCGACTATCCCGCCGACGACCAGCTCGCGGCCCGCGCCCTCGAGACCCGTGCCCGGCGCGCCCTCGACGAGGACGAAGAGTAGCGCAGCGCGCCGCCGAATCGCGCAGGCGAATTGCGCCAACGCTCCCGGCGGACTAGCATTGAACCTTGGTGTCTGTGCGTTGCAGCCAGGCACACGAACGTGAGCCCTCCATCGATCGTGTTCCCCGTCGGGGAACACACCCGGAGCGGGATTCACGAACACCTCCGTTCGAACAAGAAAGCAGCACAACAGTGACGCGCACTTATACTCCCAAAGCAAGCGAAGTCCAGCACGACTGGGTCGTCATCGACGCCACAGACATCGTGCTCGGTCGTCTTGCCAGCCACGCCGCCGTTCTCCTCCGGGGGAAGCACAAGGCAACGTTCTCTCCCCACATGGACATGGGAGACTTCGTCATCATCGTCAATGCCGAGAAGATCGCCCTCACCGGCAAGAAGCTCGAACTGAAGATCGCATACCGCCACTCCGGATACCCGGGCGGCATTTCCGCCCAGAACTACTCGGAGATGCTCGAGAAGCACCCGACGCGTGCGGTTGAGAAGGCGATTCGCGGCATGCTGCCGAAGAACTCGCTCGGTCGCGCCCAGCTCGCGAAGCTCAAGGTCTACGCAGGCCCGGAGCACCCGCACGCTGCGCAGCAGCCCAAGCCGTACACCCTCTCCCAGGTCGCTCAGTAGCGCCGGCCACCAGACTTCTCGACTCTAAGAAAAAAGGATTCACACCATCGTGGCGAAGATCGCAGATCAGATTGACCAGGCTCCGGAGAGCTATTCCACCGAGACCCCGGCCGAAATCGTAACCAAGGCGCCCCGCGCCGTCCTCAACGTTCCCGGCGCAGCCGTTGGCCGTCGCAAGCAGGCCATCGCCCGCGTGCGCATCGTTCCCGGCTCCGGCACCATCACGGTGAACGGTCGCGAATTCGGGGACTACTTCCCGAACAAGCTTCACCAGCAGCTCATCAACGACCCGTTCAAGGTCCTCGACCTGATCGGCAGCTACGACGTCATCGCACGCATCACCGGCGGTGGCCCCTCCGGCCAGGCCGGCGCCCTGCGTCTCGGCATCGCGCGTTCGCTCAACCAGATCGACGAAGAGAACAACCGCGCCATCCTCAAGAAGGCCGGCTTCCTCAACCGTGACGCTCGCGTCAAGGAGCGCAAGAAGGCCGGACTCAAGAAGGCCCGTAAGGCGCCTCAGTTCTCGAAGCGCTAGATCGATAGTCGGCGCCGACATGCCTCGACTTTTCGGCACCGACGGTGTTCGGGGCCTGGCCAACCGTGATCTCACGGCTGGCCTGGCCCTGGGCCTCGCCCAGGCGAGTGCCGCAGTTCTCACCCAGGGTCGCCGCGCTGAATCGCGTCGAGCCGAGGGTCGCCGTCCGGTGGCCGTCCTCGCGCGTGACCCGCGCATTTCCGGCGAATTCCTCGCCTCGGCAGTAGCCGCGGGCCTCGCCAGTTCCGGTGTCGACGTCCTTGACGCCGGCGTCATCCCCACGCCGGCCGCGGCATTCCTGATCGCGGACATCGGTGCGGACTTCGGCGTGATGATTTCCGCCTCGCACAACCCCGCCCCCGACAACGGCATCAAGATCTTTGCCTTCGGTGGCACCAAACTTCCCGACGACGTCGAGGATCGTATCGAGGCCCACCTCGACCACGACAAGCTCACGCCGATCGCCGGCGATGTCGGCCGGATCTCACGCTTCGCGGACGCAGAAGACCGCTATGTCGTGCACCTCCTCGGCACCCTCCCGCACCGCCTCGACGGTATCCACGTCGTCCTGGACTGCGCCAATGGCGCGGCCGCGGGCGTGTCCCCACAGGTCTTCACGGATGCCGGCGCGCAGCTGACCGTCATCGGCGCCAACCCGAACGGGCTCAATATCAACGACGGGGTCGGCTCGACCCACCTCGACAACCTCGCGAAGGCCGTCCTCGAGCACGGTGCCGACGTGGGCATCGCCCACGACGGCGACGCCGACCGCTGCCTCGCCGTCGACCGGCACGGCAACATCGTGGACGGCGACCAGATCATGGCGATCCTCGCCGTCTCGATGGCCGAGCGCGGCGTCCTCAAGGACCGCACGCTCGTTGCCACTGTGATGAGCAACCTCGGCCTCCGGAGGGCCATGGCGGCCAACGACATCCGCATGATCGAGACCAAGGTCGGCGACCGCTACGTGCTCGAAGAGCTCAACGCGAACGGCCTGTCCCTTGGCGGGGAACAGTCCGGACATGTCATCATGACGGACTTCGCGACCACCGGTGACGGTATCCTCACCGGACTCCACCTCGTCGCCGAGATGGCCCGCACCGGCAAGCCGCTCCACGAGCTCGCCGCCGTGATGACCGTGTTCCCGCAGATCCTCGTGAACGTGCGCGGCGTCGATCACCACGCGCTGAAATCCGACGAGGTCATCGCCGCCGCCGTGCGCGAGGCAGAAGCCGAACTCGGAGACACCGGCCGGGTGCTGCTGCGTCCGTCCGGCACCGAGCCGATGGTGCGCGTCATGGTCGAGGCGGCCGACCAGGCCACCGCCGACCGGCTTGCGCACTCCCTCGCCGACGTCGTGCGCTTGCGCCTCGCCCTCGACTCCCTCTGGGACCCGGGCCCGGTCGGAGCGAACGAGCGGTAGAGAATGCCGCGTTCGACGAGCGTCCAGGCCGTGCTCACCGTGAGGTAGAGCGTCGCGGCCAGCGGGACCACGCTCGCGAACACAAGCGTCAGGAACGGGAGCCAGCTGAGGATTGCGGCGAGCCGTGCTGCAGCGGGCCGGGCTGTCGGCACGACCGGAGAGGCGTATCGCGCAGCCAGTCGTCGAGAGATCCCCGCGGTCACGGCGATGACGGCCAGGAGCGCGCCGAACAGCATGAGCCCGGGCCAGAAGGTCGGGGTGGCGCCCAGAAACGCAAGGAACGACGTGCCGAGCGGAACGCCGCCGAGCTCCTGAGCGAGGAGCAGATTCGGTTGTCCGTTGATACTGGCGAGGACGAAGAGCGCGTACACGGTGGACACGATCGGCGCCTGCAGGAGCGTCGGCAGGCATCCGGCCAGGGGCGACGCCTTCTCGGCCGCGTAGAGCTCGGCTGTCCTGCGGTTCAGCAGCTCGGGGTCGGCCCGGTACCGGCGTTGCAGCTCCCGGAGTTTCGGGGCGAGGCGCCTGCGGACGAGCTCGGCGCGCACCTGGGCGCGGCCGACCGGTACGAGAACTGCCCGCAACAGGAGCGTGACCAGGACGATGACGAGTGCGGTGCTGCTCGCACCGAAGAGAGGTGCGAGCGCGGAGGAGAAGGTGGTGACGGCCGCCGAGGCGGCTTGGAGCAGGGCTGCGACGGGCGCAACGGAATAGAGGTCCACGGAGGATATCCCAACGGTCGGAGGAAGAGGGGCGCGTCTGCGGTCGCGCTGCCTCGCCCTGCGTTGGAGTTGCCGGCTGAGGACTAGGCGACCGCGAGCGGCCGGGCCGGTGCGCGCGGGCGCGGACGCCCGGCGGTGTTGGGATGACTCGGTGCGGCGAGTTCGCTGAGCACCTCGCGGTGTCGGTGGGAGCGGCGGCCGACTGTGATCTCGAGGGCGTCGGCGGCCGTGAGCCGGCACTGGACCCCGATCACGAGCGCCAGGCCGAGTACGGCGACGCCGGCGAAGAACATCATCCCCGGTTCGGTCGGCACGAGGATGAGCGCGAGCAGCGGACCGGCCAGGTACAGCACCAGCGCGGTGTATGCGGCTCTCACGATCGCGCCTCCAGGCGGGTCGGCCAGAACGATTGGTGAAGCGACTCTACGCCGCGAGGTGAACCAATTCGACGGAGATTTTCGGTTCTGAACCGGTTTACCCGGTCTCCCACGTATCGAAAACCCAAAAACTCCGTCGAATCGGTCAGGGCAGCGGGCGGATGCCGCACCGCTCAGAGCTTGCGGAGCAGCACCTTCGACACGGCGTGGTTCTCGTCCTTGCGGAGCACAAGGGTCGCCCGGGAGCGCGTCGGCAGGATGTTCTGCACCAGGTTGGGCTCGTTGATCTCGTCCCAGATACGGCGGGCCTCCCGGCGGGCCTCGTCCTCGGTCATCGTCGCGTACCGGTGGAAGTACGACTTCGGGTTGCTGAACGCGCCACGCTGCAGGCGCAGGAACCGGTCGACGTACCAGCGGGCGATGTCCTGGGTGCGGGCATCCACGTACACGGTGAAGTCGAAGAGGTCGCTGACCGTGAGACCGTGCCCCGTTGTCGGCGGCGCGAGCACGTTGAGGCCTTCGACGATGAGGACGTCCGGCTGGCGGACCACGATCTGCGCGTCGGGAACGATGTCGTAGTTCAGGTGCGAATAGAACGGAGCCCGCACCTCGGCGGCGCCGCCCTTGACGGCGGACACGAAGCGGAGCAGGGATCGCCGGTCGTACGACTCTGGAAATCCCTTGCGGGCCATCAGTCCCCGCCGGGCCAGTTCGGCGTTCGGGAAGAGGAACCCGTCGGTCGTCACGAGTTCGACCCGGGGAGTGTCCTCCCAGCGGGCCAGCAGTTCGCGCAGGAGCCGGGCGATCGTCGACTTGCCGACGGCGACGGACCCGGCGACGCCGATCACGAACGGGGTGCGCCGGGCACGTTCGCCGAGGAAGTCGCTCGTCGCCCGGTGCAACTGGCTTGCTCCAGCGGCATAGAGGTTGAGCAGGCGGCTGACGGGCAGGTAGACATCGGTCACCTCGCCGAGGTCGAGCGGCTCGCCGAGGCCGCGCAACTGCACGATCTCGGTCTCACGGAGGGGGAGCTGGGTGGTGGGTGCAAGGGCCGCCCAGTCCGCTCGATCCAGCTCGACGAACGGTGTGGTGTGGCCGTTGTTCCAGAGGCTCGCGGCTGGATCGGACATTCCACACAGCTTAGTCGGACTAAAATCGGGGCTATGTGCGGAATCGTGGGTTATGTCGGGGAAGATAAAAGCGTCGAGGTCCTGATGAGGGGGTTGCGGAGACTGGAATACCGGGGGTACGACTCGGCGGGGATCGCGGTCATCGACGATGACGGCGTGCTGAACACCAGGAAACGGGCCGGTAAGCTCGCCATTCTGGCCGGGGACCTCGAAGGCAACCCGATGAACAACGGCCGTACCGGCATCGGCCACACCCGCTGGGCCACCCATGGCGGACCGACCGACGCGAATGCGCATCCGCACCTCGGTGACAACGGCAAGCTCGCCCTTATCCATAACGGCATTATCGAAAACTTCTCCGTTCTCAAGGAGGAGCTCCTCTCCGAGGGCTTCACCTTCGAGAGCGAGACCGACACCGAGGTCGCCGCAGTGCTGCTCGGCCGCGAATACCAGCGCCTCGGCGACCTGAGCGCCGCGTTCCTGAGCGTCGTCGGCCGCCTGGACGGCGCATTCACCCTCCTCGCAGTGCACCAGGACCAGCCCGGTGTCGTCGTCGGCGCCCGTCGCAACTCTCCGCTCGTGATCGGTCTCGGCGACGGGGAGAACTTCCTCGGCTCCGACGTCGCAGCGTTCGTCGAGTTCACCCGCCGGGCCGTCGCCGTCGGCCAGGACCAGATCGTCACGATCACCCCTGAGGTCGTCACCATCACCGACTTCGACGGCAACGCCGTCGAGTTCGAGGAATTCGACATCGCCTGGGACGCCTCCGCCGCCGAAAAGGGCGGTTGGTCCAGCTTCATGGCCAAGGAGGTCTCCGAGCAGCCGGACGCCATCGCCAACACGCTCCTCGGCCGCATCCACGAGGGCCAGGCCGTCGTGCCCGAGCTCGAGGCCTTCGGCGACGACGTGCTCGCCGGCATCCGCCGGATCGTCATCGTCGCCTGCGGCACCGCGGCGAACGCCGGCTACGTCGCCAAGTACGCGATCGAGAAGTGGACCAGGGTGCCCGTCGACGTCGAGCTCAGCCACGAGTTCCGCTACCGCGACCCGGTGCTGAACCCGGAGACCCTGATCATCTCCATCAGCCAGTCCGGCGAGACCATGGACACCCTGATGGCGGTCAAGTTCGCCAGGGAGTCCGGCGCCAAGGCCATATCGATCTGCAACACCCAGGGTGCGACCATCCCCCGCGAGTCCGACGCCGTGATCTACACGCACGCCGGCCCAGAGGTCGCCGTGGCCTCGACGAAGGGCTTCACCGCCCAGATCGCCGCCCTCTACCTCTTCGCCCTGCACCTCGCCCGCGTGCGCGGCAGCATGACCGAAGCGGATGCCGCGGCCCAGATCGTCGAGCTGCAGGCCATTCCCGCAAAGATCGCGACCACCTTGCTCCAGGAGAGCGCCGTGCACGAACTCGCCGCCTGGATGTCGGACACCCGTGCCGTGCTGTTCCTCGGCCGCCACGTCGGTTTCCCGATCGCCCTCGAGGGTGCGCTCAAGCTCAAGGAACTCGCGTACATCCACGCGGAGGGCTTCGCTGCCGGCGAGCTCAAGCACGGTCCGATCGCGCTGATCGAGCCCGGCCAGCCCGTCTTCGTCGTCGTGCCGAGCCCGCGCGGTTCCGCGCACCTGCACCCTAAGGTCGTCTCGAACATCCAGGAGATCCGCGCCCGTGGCGCACGCATCATCGCGATCGCCGAAGAGGGCGACGTGGCCGTTCTGCCGTTCGCGGACACCGTGCTGCGGATCCCGCTCGCCTCGCCGCTGTTCGAGCCGTTCCTCGCGGTCGTGCCGATGCAGATCTTCGCGATGGAGCTGGCAACGGTCAAGGGACTCGACGTCGACCAGCCCCGCAACCTCGCGAAGTCGGTCACGGTCGAATAAGCGCGGGCGGAGTGGGGACGGGCAGGCGGTCGCTGGCGTGATTCGTGGCATCGGCGTCGACATCGTCGACCTCGACCGGTTCGACAGGCAGGTTCTGCGCACGCCCGGACTCGTTCCCCGGCTGTTCGCGGCCGCGGAACGCGGCCTGCCCAACCACTCCCTCGCGGCGCGATTCGCGGCCAAGGAAGCACTGATCAAGGCGCTCGGCGACAGCGCGGGCACGAGCTGGCAGGAGATGGAAGTCGTGAGCGACGCGCACGGTAACCCCGGATTCCGGCTGAGCGGGGTCATGGCCGAGGTGCTGCGTGCGCGCGGCGTCGACTCCGTGCACCTCACGATGACCCACGATGCGGGCGTCGCCTGCGCCTTCGTCGTGCTCGAGGGTGCATCGTGAGCGAGTTCCGCGAGGCCGTCATCGACCTCGGTGCGATCGCCGCGAACGTCGCACACCTGCGCGCCACGATCGGCACCCCGCATTTCATGGCCGTCGTCAAGGCCAATGCGTATGGCCACGGCGCGGTCCCCGTCGCCCGCACCGCCCTCGCCGCGGGGGCCGACTGGCTCGGCGTTGCCGATCTCACCGAAGCGCACGCGCTCAGGGACGCCGGCATCGGCGCCCCGCTCCTCGCCTGGCTGCACGGGCCCGACACGGACTTCGCGGCCGCGATCGCCAGGGACATCGACCTGGGTGTCTCGTCCGCCCGCCAGCTGCGGACCATAGCGGATGCCGCCGGCCGGCTCGGCCGCGTCGCGAACGTCCACCTGAAGCTCGACACCGGCCTCAGCCGCAATGGCCTGAACGGGCCGGACTGGGCCGAGGTCTTCGCGCTCGCATCCGGCTTCGAACGGGACGGCCTCGTGCACGTCCGCGGCATCTTCAGCCATCTCTCCAACGCCTCCCCGGCCGCGGACGACGAGGCCGTCGCCCGCTTCAGCTCCGGCCTCGACCTCGCCGCAGCGGCAGGGCTGACCCCGGAGCTCGCGCACCTCGCGTCGACAGCGGCCGCCCTGCGCCTGCCCGCCGCCCGGTTCTCCATGGTGCGGATCGGCATCGGCCTCTACGGGCTGTCCCCCTTCGACGACGCGAGCCCGCGGGAGCTCGGCCTTTCGCCGGCGATGACCCTCCGCGCGAGCGTCGCCGCCGTTCGCCGGGTGCCTGCGGGAGCGGGCGTGTCCTACGACTACCTGTGGCGTGCCCCAGAGGACGGCAATCTGGCCCTCGTCCCGCTCGGTTACGCGGACGGTGTGCCCCGCGCGACGTCCGGCTCTGCGCGGGTGAACATCAACGGCCGCGGCTATCCGATCGTCGGACGCATCGCGATGGACCAGTTCGTCGTGAGTCTCGGCCAGGACGGTGTCGACGTCGGGGACGAGGTCGTGCTCTTCGGCGACCCCGACGTGCGTGGGGGAGGGTCGGAGCCGGTGCCGAGCGCTGACGACTGGGCGGATGCCGCCGGCACGATCAACTACGAGATCGTCACCCGGATCGGGCACCGCGTGCCGCGCAGCTACCGGGCTGTCCTCAGCGAGAGCGGGGAGCCCGCGCGATGAACCGCCGGGTGATCCCCGACGCCGCTGCGATGCACTTCTGGGGCGTCCGCGTCGCCGCTGAGCTCCGCGCGGGCGACCTGCTCGTACTGACCGGTCCGCTCGGCGCGGGCAAGACCACCTTCACCCGCGGCCTCGGCGTCGGACTCGGGGTACGCGGCGCGGTGACGAGCCCGACCTTCGTGCTCGCCCGCACACACCCGAGCCTCGTCGGCGGCCCGCCGCTCGTGCACGTCGACGCCTACCGGCTGCAGGGCGCGATGGAACTCGACGACCTCGACATCGACTTCGAACACTCGGTCGTCGTGGTCGAATGGGGTCGCGGCCTGCTCGACGGCGTCACCGAATCCTGGCTCGACATCGAGATCGAGCGGCCGACGGGCGCATTGCAGACCGGGCCGGCGGGCGCGGCCGGCTCCGCCCGGGCATCCGCCGCACCCGGCCTGGACCTCGACGTCGACCTCGACGAGCCGCGCACCGTCACCATCACCGGGTTCGGCCCCCGCTGGGCCGCGTTCGAGGGCGCATGGCCCGGGGAATAGGCTGAACAGGTGCTTCTCGCCATCGATACCTCCGCCGGAACCAGCGTCGCGGTCGTCGACGGGGTCCGCGGCGTGCTCGCGGACATCGACACCGCAGACACCATGCGCCACGCGGAGGTGATCGGCAGACTCATCGCAGAGTGCCTCGACCGGGCGAACGTGCGGGTCGCCGACCTCACCGGTGTCGTCGGCGGCATGGGCCCTGGCCCATTCACCGGTCTCCGCGTCGGCATCGCCGCTGCCCGCGTCTTCGCTCTCGGCGCCGGCCTGCCCTTCCTCCCCGTGATCAGCCACGACGCCATCGCCCTGAGCCGCTTTCGGGCCGGCCACACCGGCGGCCTCGTCGTCGTGACCGACGCCCGCCGGCGCGAGGTGAACTGGTCGGCATACAGCGGGGCGGATGCCGCCGGCCTGCCCGTACGCCTCGCCGCGCCAGGGGTGGCGAAACCGGCCGTCCTGCTCGAGCCCGACTGGGTCTACGCGGGCCTGGTCCGCGCGGACGCCGTGACCGTTCCGGCCGCCGACCTCGGCAGGGTCGCTGAACTGCTGCTGGCCAACGACCGTGCCTTCGCGACCGACGCCGCCTTCTACCTGCGCTCGCCCGACGTCACCCTCTCCAACGGTCCGAAACGGGTGAGCTGAGTGACCTGGCAGCTGCGCCGCGCCCACGCGGGCGACCTCGACGGCATCATGGCCCTCGAGACCCGCCTCTTCGAGAACGACGCCTGGTCCGCGGAGGGCATGCTCCGGGACGTGACCGACCCGGACTGCTACTACCTCGTCGCGGTCCCGCCGGACGAACCCGACCGCATCGAGGCATACGCGGGGCTGCTCGCGCCGCGCGGGGCGCTCGAGGGCGACATCCAGACCATTGCCGTCACCGAGACGGCCCGCCGGCACGGTCTCGGCGGCACCCTCGTGCAGAGCCTCGTCACCGAGGCCCGCAAGCGAGGCATCCGCGAGGTGTTCCTCGAGGTCCGCGCCGACAACCCCGGCGCCCAGCGGGTCTACCTCCGGCTCGGCTTCGAGGAGATCGGTGTGCGCCGCGGCTACTACCAGCCGGACAACGTCGACGCGCTCGTGATGCGACTCGCAGTGCCGCCCGCGGAGGCGGCGCTCGCCGCGCCCGACCCGGTGCAGTCCCCGACCGACCCGACGGATGCCGCGGAGGCGACCGAATGAACCGCGACAACCCCCTGGTGCTCGGCATCGAAACCTCCTGTGACGAAACCGGCATCGGGATCGTCCGCGGAAGCCGGCTGCTCTCCAACACGATCGCCTCATCGATGGATGAGCACGCCCGGTACGGCGGCGTCGTACCCGAGGTCGCGGCGCGCGCCCACCTCGAGGAGCTCGTCCCGATGATCCGGGCGGCGACCGAGGACGCGGGCATCCGCCTCGAGGACGTCGACGCGATCGCCGTCACCTACGGCCCCGGCCTGTCCGGCGCGCTCATGGTCGGCGTCGGCGCCGCGAAAGCACTCGCGATCGCCCTCGGCAAGCCGATCTACGCGGTCAACCACCTCGTCGGCCACGTCGGTGCCGACGTACTCCAGACCGACGCCGATCCGGGCACGGAGCCCCTCGAATACCCGACGATCGCCCTCCTCGTCTCCGGAGGGCACACCTCGCTCCTCCTCGTGCGCGACCTCATCTCCGACGTCGAACTGCTCGGCGAGACCATCGACGACGCGGCGGGGGAGGCCTTCGACAAGGTCGCCCGCATCCTCGGCCTGCCATACCCCGGCGGCCCGCAGATCGACCGCGTCGCGCTCGGCGGCGATCCGGCGTACATCCGCTTCCCCCGCGGCCTCAGCCATCACAAGGACATGGAACACCACCGCTACGATTTCTCCTTCTCCGGGCTGAAGACCTCGGTCGCCCGCTGGGTCGAGCAGACCCGCGACGCGGGGGAGACCGTGCCGCTCGCGGACGTCGCGGCGAGCTTCCGCGAGGCCGCCATCGACATCCTGCTCACCAAGGCCGTCGCCGCGTGCACAGACCTCGGGGTGCCGCGACTTCTCCTCGGCGGCGGGGTGATCGCGAACGCGCGGCTCCGCGAGCTCGCCGTCGAGCGAACGGATGCAGCAGGCATCGCCCTGCGCATCCCGCCGCTTTCGCTGTGCACCGACAACGGCGCCATGATCGCCGCGCTCGGCGCCCAGCTGATCATGGCGGGTCACGAGCCGTCCACCCTCGACTTCGGTGCGGATTCAACGCTCCCTGCTTCCGTCATCCAGGGCTGAAAACCGCGTCCCATCTCCGGTTCCTATGCATCCGCGATACGCTGGACGCAACAGACATGGCGCGTCATGGGCGTTGACACCCGTTCAATGAGGGTGCAACTATGGCACCGCCAGCTGATCGAAGCCCAAAGGAGCCGTTAGTCATGACCGACCCGAACCAGCCTCCGGTAACCCCGCCCCCGGTGAACCAGCCCCCGATCTACCAGGCGCCCGCCGCGCCCGAATACCAGGCACCCGCCGCGCCGGCGTACCAGGCACCTGCCGCTCCCGCGTATGGCGCACCGGACACGTACGGTCAGCAGCAGTACGGCCAGCAGCAGCAGTACGGCCAGCCGCAGGCGTACGGCCAGCAGGCCTACGGCCAGCCCCTCGCTCAGGACAAGTACAACGTCCTCGCGATCGTGTCGCTCGTGTCGGCGTTCTTCGTCTCTCTCGCCGCGATCATCACCGGCCACATCGCCCTCAGCCAGATCAAGAAGACCGGAGAAAAGGGCCGCGGGCTCGCCATCGCCGGCCTCGTTCTCGGCTACCTGGGCATTGTCGCCGGCATCATCGGCGCGATCCTCTTCATCGTGCTGATCAGCACGGCCTCGACCAACGGGTACTCCAGCTACTGACCCACTGGATCGTCCCTGCCGGCCTGTCGTCACGACTGACCTGCCATCACCGTTGACCCGTCAATGAAGTGGAAAGGAACAGCTCATGAGTGATCTGAACGCCCCTGGTGCCTCGGGAATCCCTCCGGTTCCCGAGGTTCCGCAGGTGCCCGACGTGCCGCACGTGCCCGAGGTTCCCGAGGTCCCGCAGATTCCGCGCGGCGAGTCCACCGTGGCCGCTGCAGGGCCGCCCGGAACGCAGCCCGTGGCATCCGGCGGCGATGGGTTCGCCGGTCCGCCGTTCACGGATCCTCCGACCGCCGGTCCAGCGCCCGGCGGTCCTGCCTCCGCCGGACCGCCGTCGCCCGGTTACGGGTATCCGTACCCGCCCGCCCCGGGGACGCAGGCTCCGACCCGCCAGCCGCTGCTCAGCATCCTCTCGCTTGTCGCAGGTGTCGTCGGACTGCTGGGCCTCCCGATCGCCTTCATCCCCTTCGTCGGCGGGGTGCTCACCCTGCTGCTGCCGGCCGCGGCCATCGTGCTCGGGGCGCTCGGTCGCACGAGGGAACCGCGCGCACGTGCCCTGTGGCTCACCGGCCTGATCACGGGCATCGTCGGCGTCGCCCTCTCCCTGCTGAGCATCGTCGTCTGGATCATCGTCTTCGCAAGCGTGCCGAGTACCTACTAATATCGCTGAGAGCCCGTTCCCCGGGCGAAGTGACCGGACCGGGAGGCCGCAGTGACGGATGCACGACGTCCCACCGCCGGTGACGACCTCCGTTTCGAACTGACGCGCCCGCCGGAGGAGGTCACCGGCGAACTCGACTACGCGTCGACCGTCACGGCTCCCACCGAATGGGTGCCGTACGTCTACACCGAGTCCGAGCTGCGCGCCCTTGCGCGCAGGCGCGCCCGCTCTCTCGCGTCCCTCTTCTTCGGCGCCGTCGGCCTCGCCGGCGCCGTCTTCGTGGTCTGGACCGCGCCGCTCTCACTCGCGGCCGTCGTGCTCGCCGTCTGGGCGAGCCGCACCGAACGCGCGGCCGTCGCGATCTGGGCCTGGGGCCTCGGCACCGGTCTCGCGGGCCTCGTCATCGCCGCCGGCTGGATCGTGTTGATCAGCCAGGGCATCAGCCCCATCCCGCACTGAGCTCCCGGCGTTGAGTGCCCGGCGCCGGGTGCCCGGCGCCGGGTGCCGGGCGCTGAGTGCTCAGTGCGGCGGCTGCACCCGCTCCACGAGCAGAGCGAGCCTGCGCCCGCCCGCCCGGGTGAGCACGAGAGTGGCCGACTCGGACCCGTGCAGCTTCAGCCGGGTGCGCAGCACGGCCGGGTCGACGTCCACGCCGCGCTTCTTGATCTCGAGAGTCCCGATCCGACGCTCCTTGAGCGCGAGCCGGAGTTTCTTCTCGTCCACCGGCAGCGACTCGAGAACCCGGAACGCCGTCGCGAACGGGGTCTCGTGCAGCGACTCTGAGCTCAGGTATGCGATGCCCTCCCCGAGCATCAGCGCGTCCATGCTGCGGGCCAGGTCGCCGATCAGCCGCGCCCGGATCACGGCGCCATCCGGCTCATACAGGTAGCTCCCGGGCACGCCCGCCTCACCGGGCACGGTCTCGACATCCGGACTGTCCGCGGCCGCGGTCAGCTCGTGCCGGCCGTCCCTGCCCAGGAGCAGGGCCGAACGGCGGATGCCCTCGCGAGCGAGAACGCCGAACCAGAGTCCCATCTCCACGAGCTTTCCGTCCACGGACACCCACTGCGCTTCCGCGGCGGCGGGAATGGCGTCACGGTCGTGACCCGGACCGAGCTTCACTCCGATCGGCATCCGCTCGCTCAGCCCGAAGACGAAGTCGAGGTTCGGCGAATAGTCTTCCGGGCGGGTCAGCCGGGAGGTATTGCTGTGACCGGCCGTACGGCGGGCCGGGTCGAGCCAGGCAGCGTCGAAGCCGGTGAGGTCGAAGGTCTCCGCGTCGCCGTGCACGACGGCGGCATTGTCGAAGGGGGCGAGGTTGTAGCTCGCGACCGTGGCCGTGACCTCGTCCGTGTCCACGGCGGTCACCTGGATGTCGAGCGCGGCGAGGGCCATCGAGTCGCTGCCGATCCCGCTGCCGAGATCGGCGACCCGGTTCAGTCCGGCAGCGGCGAACCGGCCGGCGTGCAGCGCGGCGACGTTCAGGCGGGTGGCCTGTTCGAGACCGGCCTCAGTGAAGAGCATCCGCCCGGCGAAGTCGCCGAACTTGGCCACGGCCTTCGCCCGCAGCCGCGATTGGCCGAGCACAGCGGTCACGAGTCCCTGCGGGTGGCCGGCCTTCCGCAGGTCGCTCACCAGCCGAACCACATCGGAGGCGTTGTCCCAGGGCGGAAGCGAGTCCAGCAGGCGCAGCCCCTCGGGGGACAACAGGTCAACAAGCTCGGAGCGTTCCATTGTCCAAACGATATCAAGCCATGGCCGCCGCGCCCGGAACGCCCGAGTCTGGCACTCACGTTGCGTGAGTGCCAGAAGCGCCCTAAACTCGCTGTTAGCACTCTCGCTGTGAGTCTGCCAACCAAGTCTTAGCTAAGAAAGAGGTCAACCGTGTCGGTCTCCATCAAGCCGCTCGAGGATCGCATCGTCATCAAGCAGGTCGACGCCGAGCAGACCACCGCATCAGGTCTGGTCATCCCTGACACTGCCAAGGAAAAGCCCCAGGAGGGCGAAGTCGTCGCCGTCGGCCCCGGCCGCATCGACGACAACGGCAACCGCATCCCGCTCGACATTGCCGTGGGCGACAAGGTCATCTACTCCAAGTACGGCGGAACCGAGGTCAAGTTCGGTGGCGACGACCTCCTCGTCCTCTCCGCACGCGACGTGCTCGCCGTCGTCGTCCGCTAGGGATTCGTTCCAGGCGCCACGCACGACCGCAGTACACGTACGAACAACACAAAATCCCGGATGGCCTGATCATCCGGGATTTTGTGTTGCCAGGTCCGCCCGAGCGCGGCCCGCACCACCCAACACGTCCAGGCAGGGCACGCCCGCGAAGGGAAATCGTTGTGAGCAGGACACGGAGCCAGTCGGCCGAACCGACCAGCGGACTCGCCTTCGCGATCTCCGCGTACGGCCTCTGGGGCCTGCTCCCGCTCTTCTTCCTGCTGCTGCACCCGACGGGACCCTTCGAGGTCGTGGCCTGGCGCGTGCTCTTCTCCCTGGTCTTCTGCCTCGCCCTGATCACCGTCACCCGTGGCTGGCCCGCCCTGCTCACAGTCCTCCGCCGCCCGAAGACGGTCTGGGTGATGGGCCTGGCCGGCCTCCTGATTTTCGTCAACTGGCAGACCTATGTCTTCGCGACGCTGACCGGGCACGTGGTCGAGGCCGCCCTGGGCTACTTCATGAACCCGATCGTCACGGTGCTGCTGGGCGTCTTCGTCCTGCACGAGCGGTTGCGGCGCATCCAGTGGATCGCGGTCGCGATCAGCGCGGCCGCTGTGCTCGTGCTGACGCTCGGCTACGGGGCACTCCCGTGGATCTCGCTCGTCCTCGCCCTGTCCTTCGGGTTCTACGGGCTGATCAAGAAGAACGTCGGACCCGGCGTCGGCGCGCTCACCGGCCTCACCCTCGAGACCGCCTGGCTGATGCCGATCGCGGTCGCGGAACTCCTCATCGTGGGCGCCGTCACCGGGCTCACCTTCGGCACCGTGTCGCCGTGGCACACCGTCGGCCTCGTCTCAACGGGCGTCGTGACGGCCGTCCCGCTGCTGTTCTTCGCAGCCGCCGCCCGCCGCCTGCCGCTCAGCCTGCTCGGCCTTGTGCAGTTCGTCGCACCGGTGCTGCAGTTCCTCGTCGGGGTCTTCATCCTCGGCGAGCCGATGCCGCCGGAGCGCTGGGTCGGCTTCGGGCTCGTCTGGGTCGCGCTCGTGATCCTCACGGCCGACATGGTCGTCACCGGACGCGCCCCGCGGCGAGCATCCCCCGAACCCCTCTGACCGGCGATACGCTCGGAGCATCCCACCTGTGAAAGGACCACGGATGCCCTTTCCAGCTCTGAACCTCACCTCGCGCCCCCGGGGGCTCACGTCTGCCGGTCTCGCGCTCACCGTCGCCGTCGCCGCGCTGCTGCTTTCCGGGTGCACCGCAGGGGACGCGCCCGTCGTCCTGACCAGCACTCCGACCGTCGCCGCGACGGTCGCGCCCACCGGCGACGGCACGCTCCTGATCGGCACGCTGTTCCCGATGACCGGGGAAGCGGGAGCCGCAGTGACCGGCGCCGCTCAGGTCGCCGGCACCGAGCTGGCCGCCCGCGAGATCCTTGAGCAGGCCGTGCCCGGCACCCTGCCGATCCAGCTCGTGCATCGGAACTCGACGGGGAACGTCGCGGCCGCGGTTGCCGACCTGGTGGCGCGACACGTTGACCTCGTTCTCTGGGACGCAACGAGTGCGGTGCCCGCTGATGTCACGGCATCCGTCGCCGCAGCGGGCATCGCCCTGCTGCCTCTGAACGACTTCACGAACGGCGGCACTCCGCTCGCGGCAGACGAGGCCTTCGCGGTGCGCCTGCGCACCTCGGACCCCGGGCTCGCCGACACCGCCGGAGGCGGGGAAGCCTTCGATGGGGTGGTGCTCGCGGCCCTCGCCGCGAGGGAGGCAGGCGACGACGGCGGGCCCTCGATCGCCCCGGCGCTCGACCGGGTCAGCCACGGCGACGCGGTGTGCGCATCCTGGGCATCCTGCATCACCGCCCTCGGTGAAAAGAAGCAGATCGCATACCAGGGCGTGACCGGGCGACGCTCCTAGTACAGCACCTCGTCCGACGGCGTCCCCCAGAGCAGGTGCCGGTGGTGTCACGAATCGCTAACGATGTTCTCTTTGCGCGGCAAGAAAACATCCTCGAAACAAAGTGATCCTAGGTTGGAGCCTAATAACGCGAGTGGGCCTCACCCGGAGGCGTACTTACGCGTGCAAGATGAAAGGGTACCCAGGATGATTAAATCCAAGCACGCCCTCCGGACCGCCATCGTGGCGGGAGCAGGCGTCATCGCCGTCATGCTCTCCGGTTGTGCATCCGGCGGCGGTTCAACCGCTACCACGACCTCGGCTGCGGCCGCGTCCTCGTACACCGACGCAGCTTGTGCGAGCGGAGCGTCAACGGACAAGTCGCTGGTCGTCGGCTCGATCCTCCCGATCACCGGTAGCCTCGCCTATCTCAACCCGCCGGAACTCGCCGGCGTCGGCCTCGCCGTCTCCGACATCAACGCCGCCGGCGGCGTCGACGGCAAGGACGCCTGCGTCCTGGCCACCGACTCCGGTGACAGCACGGACCTGACGATCTCGACCGCGTCCGCCCAGAAGCTCATCGCGGCCAAGGTCTCTGTCGCCATCGGCGCCGCGTCCTCGAGCGTTTCGCTCAACGTCGTCGACTCCTTCGCCTCCGCCAAGATCGTCCAGATCTCCCCGGCCAACACCTCGGCCAAGCTCAGCGGCTACGGTCCGTTCTACTTCCGCACCGCACCGCCGGACTCGGTCCAGGGTTCCGCGCTCGGCCAGCTCATCACGGGTGACGGCAACGCCAAGGTCGCCTTCCTCGTCTTCAACGACTCCTACGGCACCGGCCTCCGCGACTTCACGCAGGCCAGCGTCGAAGCCTCCGGCGGAACCGTCGTCTACGGCGGCAAGGGCAACGGCCAGGAATTCCCCCCAGGCCAGACCACGTTCTCGTCCGAGGTGACCGCCGCGAAGGCGACCAACCCTGACGCGATCGTCATCCTCGCCTTCGACGAGACCAAGTCGATCATCCCCGAGCTCAAGGCCCAGGGCGTCGACCTCTCCAAGGTCTACCTGTCCGACGGCAACACCGCCGACTACAGCAAGGACTTCGAAGCCGGCACGCTGACCAGCGCACAGGGCACGATCCCCGGCGCATACCCGGCTGATGACTTCAAGGCCAAGCTCGTCTCCTGGTACAAGGACACCCAGAACGCAGCTCTCGGAGACTTCTCCTACGCTCCTGAGGCCTACGACGCGACCACCCTCTCCGCCCTCGCGGCGCTGAAGGCCAAGTCCACCGTCTCCGCCGACATCCAGGCGCAGCTCGCGGCCGTTTCCGGCGCGAGTGGCAAGGGCACCAAGTGCAAGAGCTACGCCGAGTGTGCACCGCTCGTCACCGCCGGAACGGACATCCAGTACGTCGGACAGTCCGGCGTCGGCCCGTTCAACTCGCACAACGAGCCGTCGAGCGCCTTCATCGGCATCTACAAGTTCGACAAGGACAACAAGCCGGTCTGGCAGTCCGCCATCGAAGGACAGACCTCCTACTAGCAGGAGAGTGCTGATCGTCGGCTGAGGCCGGACGAACACAGGGAGCGGGGTCGGGCGAAAGCC
>NZ_JASJXJ010000019.1:0-33891 GCF_035018685.1 Cryobacterium sp. RTC2.1 | reverse complement strand
CTCGCAATGCTCAGCCTCGGCGGGCACAAACCCGTGCTTCCCGGCCGGGACTAACCCACGGAAGAGTCAGGAGAGCCCGAAAATGACAGGAATAACGCCAGGGCGGCACCGGCACTACAAGGGCAATCTGTACGACGTGATCGGCGTCGCCCGGCACTCGGAGACCGAGGAGGAGCTCGTCGTCTACACGGCGCTTTACGGCGATCGTGGCCTGTGGGTGCGTCCCCTGGTGATGTTCCTGGAGTCCGTCAACATCGACGGACAGGCGGTTCCCCGGTTCGCCCCGATCGACACCGACAGCGGAGCACACTCCGTGCTGGATATCCGGGACTGAATATTCCGAGCTGAATATTCCGAGCTGACATCGTGCTGGAAGCAGCTCTGATACAGGAAAAGCCCCGACCGAAGTCGGGGCTTTTCATGTCTTGGTGGATCCGAGGGGATTCGAACCCCTGACCCCCTGCATGCCATGCAGGTGCGCTACCAGCTGCGCCACGGACCCAGATCATGTTTCAGGTTTTCCCCCGAAACAACTTCTCTAGGTTACTACATGCGGAAGCCTGTTGTGACCACTGTCAGTCCTGGACCTTGTGGACGGGCAGTTCGATCGGGATGACGGGGCAGTCCTTCCAGAGTCGCTCGAGGGAATAGTACACGCGCTCCTCCTCGTGGAAGACGTGCACGACGAGGTCGCCGAAGTCGACGAGAACCCAGCGACCCTCAGCGCGGCCTTCGCGGCGCAGCGGCTTGTGACCGGCTGCGGTGAGCTGGTCTTCGATCTCGCCGGCGATGGCGACGACGTTGCGCTCGGAGCGGCCGGTGACGATGAGGAAGATGTCGGTCAGTGGGAGAGGGCTGGAAACGTCGATCGCGACGAGGTCCTCCCCCGCTTTCGAGTCTGCGGCGGCGGCGGCCAGCTTGAGGAGCTCGAGAGCGTGGGCAGAAGCGGTCATCGAATGAATCCCTGTGTTAGTGAAAGCGAGTGAAATGGCATTAAAAGATGTGGAGGAAGTAGCCGACCGCGAACAGGGCCAGCACGCCGACGGCGAGCACGCCGACGGTGACGGTGAGAACGGTGGGAAGCGTGAGTCCGCGCTGTTTCGGCGGGGCCATGACGCCTCGGGTCGACGCGTGGGTGCTGACGGCGCGACTGGCGCTCACCGGGACGATCCCGTTGCGGTGGCCGCCCTCGTCGAGCTGGTCGAGCATGCGGTCCATCTCGGAGGAGTCGTAGACGTTGGGGTGCACCCCGGTTTCGCCGAGGCTGCGTGGCAGGTCGATCGAGCCCGTGATCATGATTTCACCGGTACTCGTCAGCGGACCAGAGGAGTTGCCCTGGTGCGGGATCGAGGGAAGGATCAGCGCGTTCGTCGTGGTCGGGATGCCGCCGGCGCTCACGCCCTGGTTCACCAGCTGGTCGAACGGGGCGAGCGTCTCGAACCCGGGCAGCAGGTCGTTCTCTTCGCCGCGGTCGAGCGACCAGTGCCCGACAGGAGGGTGCAGGGAGCCGGGACGGGTCTCGCCGAGGGGGCTCGGCGCGACGTCGACCATGAAGGCGATGGGTTCCGGCTCGACCGGGCGACCCTGCGGGCGGACATTGTCCTGCTCCTCGGCGGGGGAAGCTGGCGTAGTGAGGGGTCGGGATGCGGTGAGCGTCGCGACGGCCGCGAGCAGGGAATCCTCGGCCGGAGGCGCTTCGGCGGCTTGCAAGGCGCGGAGTTCGCGCCGGGTCAGGGTGTGCTCGCGGACCGGAACGTCCGCGGCAGTCCCGGCGCTGGTTTCACCGGGAGTCTCGACGGCGTCGGTCGTTGCGCCGGATTCCGGCGCCGCCGGGGTTTCAGCTTCGGCTTCAGCTTCGGCTTCGGGAACGAGCTCAGCGAGGATAACGGGTCCGGATTCGGCCGCGGGTCCACCGGTCGACGGCAGGACCAGAAGAGACTCGGGCTCGACAGTGGGGGCATCCGCTGACGGGGCCGCCGGGGTGACCGGTTGCGCGGGCTGCGTGTGGTGCGGGGAGTGTTTCTGCGCAGCGGAGGGCGCGTCGGGCTGGTGCCCGTTTGCCAACTCGCGCGCTTGACGACGCGTCAGTGGCGGTGGGTTGATACCCAACGTCATGCCACACTCCGATACAGATGATGCTTTGAGATGTACTGGACGACCCCGTCGGGAACCAGATACCAGACCGGGAAACCCCGGTTCACGCGTGCACGGCAGTCGGTGGACGATATCGACAATGCCGGAACTTCAAGCAAGCTTACGTCCTGGTTCGGCAATCCCGAAATGGTGAGCTCATGTCCCGGTCGACTCACAGCGACGAAATGGGCGAGGTCCCAGAGTTCCTGCACGTCTTTCCAGCTCAGGATCTGGCGGATGGCGTCGGCACCGGTGATGAAGAACAGTTCGGCATCAGGGCGCTGGGCGTGCAGGTCGCGCAGGGTGTCGATCGTGTACGTCGGGCCGACCCTGTCGATGTCGACGCGGCTCACGGTGAAACGGGGGTTCGACGCCGTCGCGATCACGGTCATCAGGTAGCGGTGTTCGGTTTCGGTCACGTCGCTCTTCTGCCACGGCTGCCCGGTCGGCACGAAGACGACCTCGTCGAGGTGGAAGCTCTGCGCCACCTCACTCGCGGCGACGAGGTGGCCGTGGTGGATGGGATCGAAGGTGCCGCCCATGACGCCGATGCGGGGGCGGCGCTCAGTCACGGAGACGGTGTCCCTAGTGCTCGTCGACGCGGCCGTGCGCTGCGGCGTATGCGCGCGCCTTTTCGGCGTGGCGGTTGGCGACATCGCGGTAGGACCAGACGACCCCGCCGAGGGCGCCGAAGGTGACCAGGGCAATCAGGCCGTAGACGAACGTCGGCATATACACTCCTTTTCTGCGGGACGGCACGCGTGACGTGCAGTACCGCACCATTCTAGTGGGGCCGTTCGGACTAGGCCCGCACCTGTCCGCTGCCGCGCACGATCCACTTCGTGCTCGTGAGTTCCTGGAGTCCCATCGGGCCTCGGGCGTGCAGTTTCTGGGTGGAGATGCCCACCTCGGCACCGAAGCCGAATTCGCCGCCATCGGTGAACCGGGTCGATGCGTTGACCATGACGGCCGCGGAATCCACTTCGTTCAGGAACCGTTCGGAGTTGACGATGTCGTTCGTGATGATCGACTCGGTGTGGCCCGTCGAATACCGGCGGATGTGCGCGAGCGCCCCATCGAGGCCGGGAACGACCGCGACCGCGAGGTCGAGGCTCATGTATTCCGTCTCCCAGTCGAATTCGGTTGCGGGGACGGCGTCCGGGAAGAGCGCCTGGACGCGGGCGTCGCCGTGGATGGTGACCCCGGAGGCGGCGAGACGACCGAGGACGGCAGGCAGGAGACGGTCAGCGGCGCCCTCGTGGACGAGGAGGGTCTCGACGGCGTTGCAGACGCTCGGGCGCTGCACCTTCGAGTTGTGCACGATCTCGACGGCCCAATCCCGGTTGGCGCTCTCGTCGAGGAAGATGTGCACGACGCCGGCACCGGTCTCGATGACCGGGACCTTCGACTGGGTGACGACGGCATTGATCAGGCCGGCGCTTCCGCGCGGAATGAGCACGTCGACCTGGCCGCGGGCCTGCATGAGTTCGGTCGCGCCCTCGCGCCCGAAGGGATCGATGGTCTGCACCACGTCCCCCGGCAGGCCGACGGAGTCGATGGCCGACTGGAGGAGGGCGACCAGGACCCGGTTGGTGTTCTCGGCGGCGGATCCGCCGCGGAGGACGACGGCGTTGCCGCTCTTGAGCGCGAGCGCCGCGATATCGACGGTCACGTTGGGCCGCGCCTCGTAGATGACGCCGACGACGCCGAAGGGCACCCGCACCTGGCTGATCTTCACACCGTTGGGCAGGCTGCTGCCGCGGACGACCTCGCCGACGGGGTCGGTCAGGAGCGCAATCTGGAGCACGGCGTCCGCGAGGCCGGCCACGCGGGCCTCATCGAGGGTGAGCCGGTCGAGGAGACCGGTACTGAGTCCGTTTGCGGCGCCGGCGGCGAGGTCGTCACGGTTCGCCGCGAGGATGTCTGCCGTGTTCCTGCGCAGGGAGTCCGCGATCGCGGTGAGCGCCCTGTTCTTCTGCGAGGTCGGAGTGGACGCGAGGACGATCGAGGCCCTGCGCGCCGCATCGAGGGTCAGGGTGAGCCGGAGGGAGTCGACGGGTGACTGCAGCATGCCGGTAGTTTACGGCACGTTTCCCACCCCCGCGGGGCCAGGACCGGACAGGTTACAGCCGGGGAGTCGGTTCGAACCAGGTGCCGACGTAGTCGCCGCGCAGGGCCTGGGCGACGAGCCCTGTCGAGGTAACCAGCACGGCCGTTCCTGCTTCCGCTGCAATCCGGGCCGCTGACACCTTCGTACCGGCCCCACCGGTGCCGACACCGGAGGAGCTCGCGCCGAATTCCACGCCGGGAAGCCGGTCGCCTGCCGCGATGTGCGGGATGCGTTCCGCCCCTGGGAGATGCGGCGGGCGGGTGTAGAGGGCGTCGACGTCGCTCAGCAGCACGAGGAGGTCGGCTCCGATCAGGGTCGCGACGAGGGCCGCGAGCCTGTCGTTGTCGCCGAAGCGGATCTCGTGGGTGGCGACGGTGTCGTTCTCGTTCACGATCGGGAGGATCCGCAGCCCGAGCAGCCGGTTCATCGCGCGGCGCGCATTGGACCGGTGTGACGGGTTCTCGAGGTCGCCGGCGGTGAGCAGCACCTGCCCGGCGATGATCGAGTAGCGACGGAGACTGTCCTGGTAGCGGAAGATCAGGAGGTTCTGGCCGACGGAGGCCGCGGCCTGCTGGGTTGCGAGGTCGGTGGGCCGTTCCTCGAGGTTGAGGTACGGCATCCCGGTCGCGATCGCACCGGAGGAGACCAGGACGATCTCGGCGCCGCGGGCGTGCGCCTCGGCGAGGGCGTCGACGAGCGGGGAGATCTGCGACACGTTCGCTCCGCTGATCGAGGATGACCCGACCTTCACGACGATGCGTGCCGCCGTCTTGATGTCGTCCCGCCCGAGGACGCTCACTCGGAGTCTTCCTGGCTGCTTTCCGAGCCTGCTGGGGCGCTCTCGCCGTTGTACTCGACCTCGCCAGAGGTCCACATTCCGGCGTCGCGCTCGCGGATGAGCTCGGCACGGGCGGCCGCCTTGGCGTCCATCCGGCCGAAGTACTCTTCCCGGCGCTCGCTGCTCGTGCGACGCTTCGAGTCGTCGAGGCGGGTGTCGGTGCCGCGGGGGGCCGTGATGAGCTCCGCCGTCGACGTGAGAGTGGGCTCCCAGTCGAAGACGACACCGTTGCCTGCGCCGATGATCACGGTCGAGCCGGCGACGGCTCCCGCCTTGAAGAGTTCGTTCTCGATGCCGAGCTTGGCCAGGCGGTCGGCGAGGAAGCCGACGGCCTCGTCGTTGGTGAAGTCGGTCTGCTGCACCCAGCGCTCGGGCTTGGTGCCGATGATGCGGTAGATGTTGCCGAACGAGCCGCCCTCGACCTTGACGACGAAACCGCTGTCGTCGACGGCCTTGGGACGGATGATGATGCGCGGCTTGGCCGCGAGTGCGGCGGCGGACTCGATGCGGCCTGCTTCGACGAGTTCGGCGAGGGCATAGTTCAGCTGGCGGAGGCCCTCGTGGCTGACGGTGGAGATCTCGAAGACGCGGTAGCCGCGGGCTTCGAGGTCTGCCTTGACGAAGTCCGCGAGTTCGCGGGCCTCTGGAACGTCGATCTTGTTGAGCGCGACCAGCTGGGGACGGTCGAGGAGGGGTTTCTGGCCTTCGGGAACCGGGTAGGCGCCGAGTTCTCCGAGGATCACGTCGAGGTCGCTGAGCGGGTCGCGGTCGGGGTCGAGGGTCGCGCAGTCGAGGATGTGCAGGAGAGCTGTGCAGCGTTCGACGTGGCGCAGGAATTCGAGGCCGAGGCCCTTGCCCTCGCTCGCGCCCTCGATCAGGCCGGGAACGTCTGCCACCGTGTAGCGCACCTCGCCGGCGTCGACGACGCCCAGGTTCGGGAACAGGGTCGTGAAGGGGTAGTCGGCGATCTTGGGCCTCGCGGCGGACATGGCCGCGATCAGGCTGGACTTGCCTGCGGAGGGATAGCCGACGAAGGCGACGTCCGCAACGGTCTTGAGCTCGAGCTGGACATCGCCTTCCCAGCCGTAGGTGCCGAGGAGTGCGAAACCGGGGGCCTTGCGCTTCGAGGAGGCGAGTGCGGCGTTGCCGAGCCCGCCCTGGCCGCCGGGGGCCACGACGATCCGGAAACCCGGTTCGGTCATGTCGGCGAGTTCGTTGCCGTCGACGTCCTTGACGACGGTGCCGAGGGGTACGGAGAGTTCCATGATCTCGCTGCTGAAACCGGCGCGGTGGTCGCCCATGCCGGGACCGCCGTTGACGGAGCTGCGGTGCGGGGACCGGTGGAAGCCGAGGAGCGTGGTCACCTGGGGATCGGCGACGAGCACGATGTCGCCGCCGTTTCCGCCGTTGCCGCCGTCGGGGCCGGCCAGGGGCTTGAACTTCTCCCGCTTGACGGACACACAGCCGTTGCCGCCGTTGCCCGCGCGCAGGTGCAGCGTGACCTGGTCAACGAATGTGGCCATGGGGGTGCCCCTTTCAGGTGGCGTAAAACAAGCAGAGGGCGAGCCGAAGCCCGCCCTCACGCTTACAGATTGTGGATGCCTACGCGGCAGCCACCACGATGTTGACGACCTTGCGGCCACCCTTCGCGCCGAACTCGACCGAGCCGGCCTCGAGGGCGAACAGCGTGTCGTCGCCACCGCGGCCGACGTTCACGCCGGGGTGGAAGTGGGTGCCGCGCTGGCGGACGATGATCTCGCCCGCTCCGACAACCTGACCACCGAAGCGCTTCACGCCGAGGCGCTGGGCGTTGGAGTCGCGACCGTTGCGAGTGGAACTCGCACCTTTTTTGTGTGCCATTTGTTCTGCTCCTCGGGCCTAGGCGATGCCGGTGACCTGAACGCGAGTGAGCTCCTGACGGTGCCCCTGACGCTTCTTGTAACCGGTCTTGTTCTTGAACTTCTGGATGACGATCTTCGGGCCGCGGAGGTCGTTGAGGACCTCGGCGGTCACGGTGACTTTGGCCAAAGACTTCGAGTCAGAGGTGATCTTGTCGCCATCGACGAGGAGCACTGCGGCCAGCTCGACGTTGCCGTCCTTGTCAGCCTTGATTCGGTCCATCGTTACGATGGTCCCGACCTCTACCTTCTCCTGCCGCCCACCGGCGCGCACAACTGCGTAAACCACGTTACGTACCTATCTCTGGGGAGCCGTGAGGCCCCGATTCCTATGATGGAAAGTTACTGCGTAAACGGCCCAAGTCGGCCCGTCTCTGTCAGAAAACCTTAGGTGTCAGCGCGGGCTCAGGCCCAACGCACACCAACAGTCGAGTTTAGCTGATCAACCTGCCCCGGTCAAACTGGGGCTGGGATCGACCGGGGATCGCCTGCTCCCCCGGCACAACGCTGCGGGGAACATACAATCTTGGGATGACCGTGTTGATAGATCAGCCTACATGGCCCGCGCACGATACGGTCTGGTCGCACCTCGTCAGCGACGTGTCGCTCGAAGAATTGCACGGTTTCGCCGCGGCGAACGGCATTCCCCTGCGGGGTTTCGACCTGGACCACTATGACGTGCCCGCGCACCGCTACGAGGCCCTCGTGGCGGCTGGGGCGCTTCCGGTGGGCAACAGGGAGCTCGTGCTGCGCTTGCGCGCGAGCGGGCTCCGCGTGTCCGGACGCGAACGCTCCGGACGCTGAACCCACCGCGGCCCGGCGGCGTGTCTCGGCGTGTCGCGGGTACGGAAAACGGCGGCCGACCGAAGTCGACCGCCGTACGGCCCCGATGCCCCTGGGCTCGTGCTGAACTAGTTCTGCGTCTCCCGTGCCGGCAGCACGATGGGCTGCGCGTTCGACGTCGAGCCGCCGGCCGTCGTGACCCTGCGGCTGCGCGAGCGGCCCTGGCCGGGCTGTTTGGGCTCAGGGAGCGACTCGAGCACCGAGTCGAGCAGCTGGTCGGTGACCTGCTTGCTCACGGTACGACGGGCGCGGGACGACTTCCGCACCGGGATGTCGAGGATCTCGACGGAACCGGTGTTGGCCTCCGTCAGGTCCGCGGCAACGGCCTGGGTGATGCTCGGCGCCTCCACGGGGGCGGATGCCTCGGCGACGGGCGTGACCGTGGGCTCGACCGGGGCTGTGGACTCGTTCGCGTGCACCTCCTGCTCTGCGGAGACGGGGACGGACGCGGGGGCATCCGGCACGTGGATGATCGGGATGGACCCGGTCAGGGCGCGCGGGATGGTCCTGGCCGCGATCAGGGCGAGTGCGTGCTTGGCATCCTCGGTGATCCCGTGCGTGCCCGATGTGGCCTTCGCCTGCTCGGACACGGATCCGTTGGTGCCGGAGTTACCGCCGCGGTGGCCGTTGTTGCCGCCGTTGCCGTTCCCGTTGCCGTTCCCGTTGCTCCCGTTGCCGTTGCCGTTGCCGTTGTCGTTGCCTGAGTTGCCCGACTTGCTGCGCGGGCGGCGTTCCTGGGGCGGCTGGGCGGTCTGGCGGTGCTTGGTGACGGGGTCGTGGTGGATGACGACTCCGCGGCCCGCACAGGCCTCGCAGTTCTCGCTGAACGACTCGAGGAGTCCCAGTCCGAGCTTCTTGCGGGTCATCTGCACAAGCCCGAGCGAGGTGACCTCCGCGACCTGGTGCTTGGTGCGGTCGCGGCTCAGGCATTCGAGCAGGCGGCGCAGCACGAGGTCGCGGTTGGTCTCGAGGACCATGTCGATGAAGTCGACGACGATGATGCCGCCGATGTCGCGCAGCCGGAGCTGACGCACGATCTCCTCTGCGGCCTCGAGGTTGTTCTTCGTGACGGTTTCCTCGAGGTTGCCGCCGGAACCGACGAACTTGCCCGTGTTGACGTCGACGACGGTCATCGCCTCTGTGCGGTCGATCACGAGGGAACCGCCGGAGGGCAGCCAGACCTTGCGGTCGAGGGCCTTCTCGATCTGCTCGGAGATGCGGTACTCGTCGAAGGCGTCGTTTTCGCCCTCGTAACGCTCGACGCGGTCGACGAGGTCGGGGGCGACCTGGCCGAGGTAGGTCTGGATCGTCTCGCGGGCTTCGTCCCCGGAGATGACCATCTTCTGGAAGTCCTCGTTGAAGACGTCGCGCACGATCTTGATCAGCAGGTCGGGCTCACCGTGCAGCAGCGCGGGGGCCTGGACAGTGTCGACGAGCTTGGAGATGGATGCCCACTGCTCGGTGAGGCGGTTGACGTCGAGCGTCAGCTGCTCGTCGGTGGCACCTTCCGCGGCGGTACGCACAATCACGCCGGTGTTGTCCGGCAGGACCTCTTTGAGGATCTTCTTGAGGCGGGCACGCTCGGTGTCCGGAAGCTTGCGGCTGATGCCGTTCATCGAGCCGTTCGGCACGTAGACGAGGTACCGGCCGGGAAGCGAGACCTGGCTCGTGAGCCGGGCGCCCTTGTGGCCGATCGGGTCCTTCGTGACCTGGACGAGCACCTTGTCGCCTGGCTTGAGCGCGAGCTCGATCCGACGCGCCTGGTTGCTGTTGGCGGCATGTTCCGCCGCGGCCTCCCAGTCGACCTCACCGGAGTACAGCACGGCGTTGCGGCCGCGTCCGATGTCGACGAAGGCGGCTTCCATGCTCGGGAGCACGTTCTGTACCCGGCCGAGGTACACATTCCCGATCAGGGATGCGTCCTGGTTCTTGGCGACGTAGTGCTCGACGAGTACGCCGTCCTCGAGGACGCCGATCTGGATCTTGTTGTGTTTGGCCCGCACGACCATGACCCGGTCGACCGATTCACGGCGGGCGAGGAACTCGGCCTCCGTGATGACCGGACGGCGACGCCCGGCGTCGCGGCCGTCGCGGCGGCGCTGCTTCTTGGCCTCGAGGCGGGTCGAGCCCTTGATCCGCTGCGGCTCGGTGATGAGCTCGGGTTCGCGCGGAACGCGGACCCGGACGACGGTGTTGGCGGGGTCGTCGGCACCGGAGCGGTTCTCGTCGCCTGGCCTGCGGCGGGCGCGGCGGCGGACGGTCGACGTCTCGTCCGGGTACTCATCGCGGTCCGAGCGGCCGTCGGGACGGTTGTCCGAGCGGCTGTCCGAGCGGTTGCGGTCGTGACGGTTCTCCGCGCCGTTGTCCTGGCGGTTGCCCGAGCGGCTGTCCTGACGATCCCCGTCTGGGCGGTTGCCGTCCTGACGATCGTCGAAGGCACGCGAATCGTCGCGCCTGGCTCCGGCACGTGCCGGAAGCGGCACGATGTTCGGCGCCTGGAAAAGAAGAGAGGTCGAGGGCCTGCGAACCGGCTGTGCGGGTTCGACGGGCGGAGTCGGCTGGTCCACGGTGGTGTCCTGTTCGGCTGGGGTCGTCGCGGTGGACGCCCAGGGTGCGGGCTCCCCCTCGAGGAATGGTGCTGTCGGTGCCTCCACGGCGCCGGTCGCGGCGCCGGGTACCGTGGCCGGTGCTTCCGTTGGCGCGATCGCCGCGGCGGCTACACGCCGACGGCGGGATCCGAACAGACCTTTGCGTTTTTTGGTGTTTTCGTTGTCTTCCACCATTACTGGTGCGCTCCTTGACCGTTTTGGGCGACCGCGCCACCCATCCGGCTACTCTCTCGTGCGAGAAAAACGCTTGCGCGTCCACCTCGGGAATCCTCTTCGTTCGCAACCGGCTCTTGGCTCTGGCTGCTAATACCTTTGGTCGTGGGACCAATGAATCTGGGCTGTTACGGCCCATTAAGCCTTCTCTGGCTGTGCTTGAGCGCGGCCCAAGCATCCGTGTTGATTATCGCATGTATTGTTCAGGATCGAGTGCGAGGCGCATGACATAATCCTGAGGTGCAACAGACCGAGCAATCCAGGCGCCCCACCGGGCTCGCCATCTTCATGATCATCGGGGGTGCGATCGCCCTCGCGGCGGCCTTCGCGCTGACCCTGGACAAGATCGCCATCCTCGAGGATCCGCAGGCGCAGCTCTCCTGCAACTTCAGCGTGCTCGTCGGCTGCAGCACCAACCTCGGTTCCTGGCAGGGTGCGCTGTTCGGTTTCCCGAACCCGTTGATCGGACTCATCGCCTGGACGGTCGTCATCACGATCGGCGCCGCGATCCTCGCTGGCGCCCGGTTCGCCCGCTGGTTCTGGATCGGACTGAACGTCGGCGTGGCGCTCGCGCTCGTCTTCGTGATCTGGCTGATGGGCCAGAGCTTCTTCGTGCTCGACGTGCTCTGCCCGTGGTGCATGGTGACCTGGGTCGTCACGATCCCGATGTTCCTGGCCGTGACCCTCTACAACCTCAGGACGGGCACCCTCCCGGTTCCGGCCGGGGTGCGGCGCTTCGCCGCCGGCGCCTCCTCGTGGATCGTCGTCATCACGATCGGCTGCTACCTCGTGGCCGCAACGGTCGCCCAGCTCAAGATGGACTTCCTGCACCGCCTCTAGCACTGCACCGCCTCCAGCCGGGCGGATGCCGACCGTCGCCTTAACCGCAGAGTGTCGCCGTTCCTCCGCCTGGTTTCGGCGGGGACGGCGACACTCGGCGCGACGGGGCTGCGGTTCTAGTCGAACCAGAGCGCCAGTTCGCGGGACGCGGACTCTGGCGAGTCTGAACCGTGCACGAGGTTCTGCTGGACCTTGGAACCCCAGTCGCGGCCGAGGTCGCCGCGGATCGTGCCGGGTGCTGCGGTCGTGGGATCGGTCGTGCCCGCGAGGGAGCGGAAGCCCTCGATGACGCGTTCGCCGGCGATGCGGATCGCGAGGATCGGCCCGCTCTCCATGAACTCGACGAGGGGCTCGAAGAAGGGCTTGCCCGCGTGCTCCGCGTAGTGCTCGGCGAGAAGCGAACGGTCGGCCTGCACGAGCTTGATGTCGACGAGGGAGTATCCCTTCTGCTCGATGCGTCGCAGGATCTCTCCGGAGAGGTTGCGTGCGACGCCGTCGGGCTTCACCAGGACGAGGGTTTCTTGGACCGGGGTACTCATGAGTTCTCCTTGTTGTTGTCTAGTCTCGAGCCGGTGACCATGCAGTATGCCCACATGCCGGTGAACAGTGCGCCGACGATGAACATGGCCGGGTTGACGAACCCGGTCAGGACGATGATGGCCTGGACGATCCAGCCGATCGCGTATGACCAGTTGTAGCGGAGCAGGCCGATCGTCGCGACCATGACGAGGCAGAGCAGTGCTCCCCCGCCGAGGGCGAGCCAGGCCGGCAGCGAGCCGAGCCCGAAGAGCAGCAGCGCCGCGAGGAACACGATGATCGTCTCGAAGCCGAGCACGATCGACGCGAGCGACTCACGCACAGAACGGTTCCGCCGCGAACGCGGGGCGTCGGTCATTTCTTGAGCCACTCCCTGGCTACGGCGAGCGACAGGGCCTCGCCGACCAGGGTGATCGAACCGGTGACGATCACGCCGCGACGTGGGGCGTCTGCGGCCCAGGTCCTCGCGGCGTCGAGGGCGTCGGCGACGTCGTCGAAGCGGCTGACGGCATCCTCGTCCGTTCCGGCCGCGACGATGTCGGCGAGGTCGTCGACGGGGATCGCCCGGTCGGACTGGGACTGGGTGACGTGGAACCGGGTCACGACGGGAGCGAGCGCCGCGACGATGCCCGCTGCGTCCTTGTCGGCGAGGATCCCGATCACGGCGACGACCTCATCGAAGTGGAAGTAGGTGCCGAGTGCCTCGGCGAGGGCGCCGGCCCCGTGCGGGTTGTGCGCGGCATCCACGAGCACGGTCGGTTCGATGCCGATCAGCTGCAGCCGCCCGGGTGAGGTCGCGGTCGCGAGCCCCTCCGTGAGGATGTCGTGGTCGAGCGGGCGGGTGCCCGCGCCGAGGAAGGACTCGACGGCGGCGATCGCGACGGCAGCGTTGTGCGCCTGGTGGGTGCCGTACATCGGCAGGAACAGGTCGGGGTATGTCGCGGCGAGGCCGCGCACCGTGATGAGCTGCCCGCCGACGCCGACCTGGCTGTCGAGCAGGGCGAACTCTTCCCCCTCGCTCGCGAGGGTCGATTCGGTCAGTTCGACGGCGCGTTCCAGTTCGGCCTGCACGGTCTCGGCCTGCCGGGCGCTGATGACGGATGCCGCAGGCTTGATGATCCCTGCCTTGGTGCGGGCGATCTCCGCGACGGTGCTTCCGAGCCGCTTGGTGTGATCGAGCGCGACCGGGGTGACGACGGCGACGAGGCCGTCGGCCACGTTCGTGGAGTCCCATTCGCCGCCCATGCCGACCTCGATCACGGCGACATCGACGGGAGCGTCCGCGAAGCAGGCGAAGGCGAGCACGGTGAGGGCTTCGAAGAAAGTGAGCGGCTCCTCGTTCTTCGCACCGAGCTCGGCGTCCACCATCGCGAGG
This sequence comes from Cryobacterium sp. RTC2.1, assembly GCF_035018685.1. NCBI lineage: Bacteria > Bacillati > Actinomycetota > Actinomycetes > Micrococcales > Microbacteriaceae > Cryobacterium > Cryobacterium sp. RTC2.1. The sequence goes on along the minus strand of NZ_JASJXJ010000019.1, from coordinate 20,495 downwards.
TACGGCTGGATGTCCTCCCAGTTCGCGGCGAGGGCGCGGTCGCTGATCGGTTCCCCGTCGATCACGATCCGTTCGTTGAGGCGGACCAGGTGCGGGCTCGTCATCATGCCGGTGCGCAGTCCGTACGCGCGCAGGATGCTCTCGGTGATCCGGCTCGTGCTGGTCTTCCCGTTGGTGCCCGTGATGTGGATCACCGGGTAGGTGGCCTGCGGGTCGCCGAGCAGTTCGACGACCCGCCGGGTCGGGGCGAGCCGCGGTCGTGGAGCGGCTTCGCCGACCCGGTCGAGGAGGGCTGCGAAGACGGCCTCTCCCGCGTCGCGGTACTCGTCGTCTTCGGGCAGGTTCTGGTCCATCGAATCAGACATTCACGATTCCGTTCTCTCGGGCGACGGCGACGAGCACCGGCCCGCGGTTGGCGTAGTGGCCGGCCTCGAAGCGCACGTAGTGCTCGACGGGGGCCCCCGCGAGCTGTTCCAGCCACTCGGAGGGCACCGTGCCCGCGAGGATGGCCGGGTCGACCTCGGTCGGGGCGTGCGCGGCGAAGCGCACGGTGAGCGTTTCCGCGGCCACGTCGACTCCCGGCGCGAGGCGCAGGGTGTCGAGGTCGGCCTGGTCGAAGAAGACGAGGTCGAGGCGGATCCGGTCCGCGACGAAGAATCCGGCCGACTTGCGGGTGTCCTGCACGGCGCGGATCAGGTCGCGGGCGAAGCCCTCGGCCTCGAGCTCCGGCGTGGTCACGGTGTCGAGCAGCACGAAGCCGCCGCCCTGGAGCAGCGCGAGGGCGGGTCCGGTCTGCTCGACGGCCGCGGATGCCGCGTCGGCGTTGCTCGCCCCTGTGCCAGCCTGCAGCACGAGTTCGTATTCGCCGGCCTCGAGCGCGATGCCGCCTGCGGTCACGATCCCGTCGGTTTCGCTCCAGTCGCCGCTGCGCGCGGCCTTGATCGCGGCCTGCACCTGCTTGCCGAGCCGGGGCCCGGCCGCGCGGGCGTTGACGGTGAGCCGGGAGGTGATGCCGTAGTTCGCCGCGCTGTCCTCGGCGAGTTCGACGAGGTTCACGCTCTTCACGTTGAGCTCGTCGCGCAGGATCGCCTCGAACGGGGCGAGTGCCGCCGTTCCGGTCGTGACGACGGTGAGCTGCGCGAGCGGCAGCCGCACGCGCAGGCCCGCCTGCTTGCGCAGCGAGAGCACGGTGGAGCTGATCGTGCGGATCTGGTCCATCGCGGTGACGAGCCCGTGGTCCGACGGGAAGAGGCCGGCGTCCGGCCAGTCCGTCAGGTGCACGCTGCGGCCAGCGGTCAATCCCTGCCAGATCCGCTCGGTGACGAGCGGCAGAAGCGGCGCGGCGACCCGGCAGACCGTCTCGAGCACGGTGTACAGGGTGTCGAAGGCTTCCGTGGCCGTACCGCCGGCGACGGCGCCGGTCCAGAAGCGGTCCCGGGAGCGCCGCACGTACCAGTTGGTCAGCACGTCGGCGAAGTCGCGGAGCCGGGCGGTCGCCTGGGTCGAGTCGAGCGCCTCGAGGTCGCTCGTGACGTCGACGATGAGGTCGCGGGTCTTCGCGAGCAGGTACCGGTCGAGCACGTCGGTCGAGTCGGTGCGCCAGACGGCGTCGTAGCCGTTCTCCCCCGAGGCGTTGGCGTAGAGCGAGAAGAAGTACCAGGTGCTCCAGAGCGGCAGCATCACCTGGCGGGTGGCCTCCCGGATGCCCTCCTCCGTGACGATGAGGTTGCCGCCGCGCAGTACGGATGAGCTCATCAGGAACCAGCGCATCGCGTCGCTTCCATCGCGGTCGAAGACCTCGAAGACGTCGGGGTAGTTGCGCAGCGACTTCGACATCTTCTGGCCGTCGTTGCCGAGCACGATGCCGTGGCTCACGACGTTGGTGAACGCCGGCCGGTCGAAGAGAGCGGTCGAGAGCACGTGCAGCAGGTAGAACCAGCCGCGGGTCTGGCCGATGTACTCGACGATGAAGTCGGCGGGGTTGTGGGTGTCGAACCAGTCGCGGTTCTCGAAGGGGTAGTGCACGGCCGCGAACGGCATCGACCCGGAGTCGAACCAGACGTCGAGCACGTCGGTGATCCGGCGCATCGTGGAAGCCCCGGTGGGGTCGTCCGGGTTCGGCCGGGTGAGCTCGTCGATGTACGGGCGGTGCAGGTCGGTCGGGCGCACCCCGAAGTCGGCTTCGAGCTCGTCGAGCGAGCCGTAGACATCCGTGCGGGGGTAGTTCGGGTCGTCGCTCTTCCAGACCGGGATCGGCGAGCCCCAGTACCGGTTGCGGCTGATCGACCAGTCGCGGGCGTTGCCGATCCACTTGCCGAACTGGCCGTCCTTGACGTTCTCCGGCACCCAGGTGACGTCCTGGTTGAGTTCGACCATGCGGTCGCGGAACTCGGTGACGCGCACGAACCAGCTCGACACCGCCTTGTAGATCAGCGGGTTGCGGCAGCGCCAGCAGTGCGGGTACGAGTGCTCGTAGCTGGCCTGGCGCAGCAGCCGGCCCTCGGCCTTGAGCATCTGGGTGAGCGGCTTGTTCGCGTCTGACCACAGCAGGCCGGCGACCTCCGGCACGTCGGAGAGGAACTTGCCGCCCTCGTCGAGGGAGATGATCACGGGGATACCGGCGGCCTCGCAGGCCTTCTGGTCCTCTTCGCCGTACGCGGGCGCCTGGTGCACGATGCCGGTGCCGTCTGCGGTCGTGACGTAGTCGGCGAGCAGGATCGTCCAGGCCTTCTGGGTGTTCCAGACGGATGCGTCGGCGTAGTAGTCGAAGAGACGGTCGTATGCGACACCCTCGAGTTCGCGTCCCGTGACCGTGCGCGCAACGGCCGCGGAGGCCTCCTCAGGCGTGTCGTAGCCGAGGTCCTTGGCGTAGTTGCCGACGAGGTCGATCGCGATCAGGTACTCGGCGCCGAGGACGGACACGTCCACGCGGGCGTCGTCGCTGCCGGTGACCGACTCCTCGCGGAGCACGGTCGCGTCTGGCGTGCCGTTCGGACCGGCCGGGACGACGGCGTAGACGATGTCCGGCCCGACGGCGAGGGCGAGGTTGGTCGGCAGGGTCCAGGGGGTCGTCGTCCACGCGAGGGCGCGCACCGCGGTGAGGCCGAGGGCTTCCGCCTTCGTGCCCACGAGCGGGAACGTCACGGTGACGGTCTGGTCCTGGCGCATCTTGTAGACGTCGGCATCCATGCCGAGCTCGTGGTTGGAGAGCGGCGTCTGGTCGCGCCAGCAGTACGGAAGCACCCGGTAGCCCTCGTAGGCGAGGCCCTTGTCGTGCAGGGTCTTGAACGCCCAGATCACGGATTCCATGAAGGTGATGTCGAGGGTCTTGTAGTCGTTCTCGAAGTCGACCCAGCGGGCCTGGCGGTTGACGTAGCGCTGCCAGTCGTCGGTGTACTTGAGCACGGAGTCGCGGGCGACCTTGTTGAAGGCGGCGATGCCGAGCTTCTCGATGTCGGCCTTGTCGGTGATTCCGAGCTGCCGTTCGGCCTCGAGCTCGGCGGGGAGGCCGTGGGTGTCCCAGCCGAAGCGGCGGTGCACGAGCTTGCCGCGCATGGTCTGGAAGCGCGGGAACAGGTCCTTCGCGTAACCGGTGAGGAGGTGCCCGTAGTGCGGCACGCCGTTCGCGAAGGGCGGGCCGTCGTAGAAGACCCACTCCGGCGCATCCGCCCGGTTGTCGATCGACGCCTGGAAGGTGCCGTCGGCCGCCCAGTACGCGAGCACCTCTGTCTCGATCGCCGGGAAGTTCGGCGAGGGCACGATGGGGGCGGATGCGGCGAGCGCGGCCTGCTCGGGTGCTGCGGCCTGGTCGTCTGCTGCGGGGAAGGGCGGGGCTTTGGGGTACACGTGCATCTCCTGGACAAAAGGGGCCGACAGGCCCTGTTCCACGAGGACGCCGACTCCGGGAAGACTCGACGCGGTACCACCTCGCTTGCCGTCTTCGTGCTGTGACGACCGCTTGTTCAGAGGCTGTGACGGGCCCGACCCGTTCGGTTCTACCAGGGGTCCGCCTTTCGACGGTTCCCGTTCTTCCGAAGACTCACCGGTGATGGCCGGATCACTGTCATGCGAGCGCAATTCTATCCCGTCGGAGCGATACTTACGGGAATTTCAGGCCGGACGGTGATGTTTTACGATGGGACCCGGCCCGGCCCCGCTACGCCGAGAGAGATTCCTTCCCCATGCCCCCTCTGGTTCACCACTCCCGCGTGCCGCGTTCGCTCGTCGCCGTCGCCACCCTCGCCCTGCTCCTGACCGGGTGTTCCGCATCCCCGCAGGCCACGGAGAGCACCGCTCCCGTCTCCGGCGGCACGCTCAACTACGCCTCCGGCGATGCCGAACCGACGTGCCTCGACCCGCACGTCGGCGGCAACTATCCGCAGGCCCTCGTCGGCACCCAGTTCCTGGAGTCGCTCGTCTCCCGCGACAGCGCGGGCACGATCATCCCGTGGCTCGCGTCGAGCTGGTCGCAGAGCGCCGACGGCCTCGCCTGGGACTTCACCCTCCGCGAGAACGTGACCTTCACCGACGGGACGCCCTTCGACGCGGCGGCCGTGCAGGCGAACATCGCGCACGTGCAGGACCCGAAGACGGGATCGTCGACCGGGTACCTCGCCGTGCGGAAGGTGGTGTCGACATCCGTCGTCTCCCCCACCGTGGTGCGCCTGACCCTGAGCGAACCAGACAGTGCCCTGCTCGAGTCACTCAGCCAGCCGTGGCTCGCGATGGAGTCGCCGACGGCGCTCGCCCGCAGCCAGGACGAGAACTGCGCGGCCCCGGTCGGGACCGGTCCGTTCACGGTCGCCTCCTGGGTCAAGCAGGACGCGATCACCCTCGTCAGGAACGACGCGTACACCTCCCCGCCTGCCGACGCCGCCCACACCGGGCCCGCCTACCTCGACTCCATCGTCTGGCGGTTCATCCCCGACTCGGCCTCCCGCTACGCCGCCCTGCAGTCCGGCGCCGTCGACGTGATCGACAACGCCCAGCCGGACACCATCGTGCAGGCCGGGAAGAGCAGCACCATCCGCCACCTCGACGCGCCCCGGCCTGGCGCATCCAACCGGATCGAGCTGAACTCGGGCAGGGCCCCGTTCAACGACCCGCTCGTGCGCGAGGCCTTCGTCCGTGCCTCCGACGTCGACTCCGCGGTTGCGAGCCTGTTCCAGGGCACGGCGACCCGCTCGTTCTCGGCGCTCTCGAGCATCGAGCCGCTCGGGGTGTCCCGGCCGGACCTGTTCGGCTACGACCCCGAGGCCGCCGCCACCCTTCTCGACGAGGCCGGCTGGACCGGTCGGGACTCCGACGGGTACCGCACGAAGGGCGGCGTGCGCCTGTCCGTCGTCTTCCCGGTGAGCACCAACCAGTCGATCCCGGCGGAGCAGTCCCTGTTCGAGCAGCTGCAGGCGACCGCGAAGGCCGTGGGCTTCGACGTGGTGCTCTCGCCGCTCGACCTGTCGGCCTGGTACACCGCCCTCGGTTCGAACTCCTATGATGCGGTGAGCGCGCCGTACACGAAGGTGGGCCCCGACGTGCTCCGCACCCTCTTCGACTCGGCCGGCATCGTGCCGGCCCCGAGCGGGTACTTCGCCAACCACGCCCAGGTCAACGACCCCGAGGTCGACGCCTGGCTGACCGAGGCCTCCCAGACGGCGGATGCACCCAAGCGCGCCGCACTGTACGCCCAGGCGCAGAACCGTGTCCTCGAGGGCTTCTACGTGCTGCCGCTGTACGACCAGCAGAACCATTACCTGCTCTCCTCCGTCGTCTCGGGCACCCGGGCGATGCCGACGGTGTCGACGCCCACGTTCTACGACGCGTGGCTGAACCGGTAACCGGAGCCCACCCGGCCGGCCTCTCCCGGCCGGCCGTACTGCGGCGCGCCCTGCCGCGTCGAGCCCTGCTGCGAGCGATGGCCCGGCTCGGCGGGGCCGTCCTCGTGCTCTGGCTCGTCGCGACCGTCACCTTCTTCGCGATGCGGCTCGTCCCCGGCGACCCGGCGGAGGCCGTGCTCGGCGGACCGGGATCGCAGACCTCGCCGGAAGCGCTCGCGGCGGTGCGGGCCCAGTACGGCCTCGACCAGCCGCTCCCTGTGCAGTACGTCGCCGAGCTCGGCCGCCTCGTCACGGGCGACCTCGGCCGTTCGTACGCGCTCCGCGTCCCCGTCGCGCCGCTCCTGCTCGGGCAGCTCGGTGGCACCCTGCTTCTCGCCGTGCTCTCCCTGCTGCTCGCGTGGCTGTTCGCGATCGGCCTCGCCCTGTTCTCCACCCGCGCAGGCCGTTGGGGGCGGATGCTCGGTTCCGGCCTCGAAATCGGCGCGGCCGCCCTGCCGCACTTCTGGCTCGCGAGCGCGCTCATCGTGGTGTTCAGCAGCTGGCTCGGCGTGCTGCCGCCGGTCAGCACCCCAGGCCCTGCCGGACTCGTGCTGCCCGTGCTGACCCTCGCCATCCCGCTCGCCGGTTTCCTCGGCCAGCTCATGCGGGAGTCGATGCTCACGGCGCTCGAAGCCCCGTTCGTCGTCTCCGCGCGGGCCAGGGGGGAAAGTGAGGGCGGCATCCGCCGGGTGCACGTGCTGCGGCACGCGAGCCTGCCCGGGATCAGCCTCTCCGGCTGGGCGTTCGGTTCGCTGATCAGCGGGGCCGTCGTCGTCGAGACGATCTTCGCCAGGCCGGGACTCGGCCGCACCCTGCTGAACGCCGTCACGGTGCGGGACGTGCCTGTCGTGATCGGTGTCGTGCTGTTCGTCGCCGCCGCTTACATCCTGATGACCCTTCTGACCGATGTCGCCCAGCGGATCGCCGACCCGAGGCTGCGGCGCGCATGAGCGACCTCGAGATCCAGGCCGGCCTCGCCGGGGCTGCGGCGCGGCGCCAGACGGGAAGGGGCCTCGGCACGAGGTTCGGCACGCGGTTCGGCGGTCGGGTCGGCCTCACCGAGGTCCTCGCCGCCGGTTTTGTGCTGTTCCTGCTCCTTGCCGCCTTCGCACCCGGCCTCGTGGCGCCGGGAGACCCGCTCGCGATCGACCCGCGCGCGGCGTTCCAGCCCCCCTCGTCGGCGCACTGGTTCGGCACGGACGAATCCGGGCGCGACGTCTACACCCGGGTCAGCCACGGCACCGGGGGCTCGCTCCAGATCGGCGTGGCGGCGACACTGATCGGCCTCGGCCTCGGGGCCGTGCTCGGGATCATCGCCGGCATGCTCGGTTCGATCGTGGACTTCACCGTGAACCGACTGCTCGAGGTCATGTTCGCGTTCCCCGGCCTGTTGCTCGCCCTGCTGTTCATCATGGTCTTCGGGCCGGGGCCGGCGACGGCGACCCTCGCCGTCGGTCTCGCGACCGCGCCCGGCTACGCACGCATCATCCGCGCCCAGCTCGTCTCCGTGCGATCCTCGGCCTTCGTCGAGGCCGCGACCGTTCTCGGTCGCAGCCGCACCCGGATCCTCGTGCGGCACATCCTCCCGAACACGCTCGCACCGCTCCTCGTGCTCGGTACCCTGGGCATCGGCCAGGCCATCATCTGGGCGGCGGCGCTCAGCTACCTCGGCCTCGGCGCCAAACCGCCCGCCGCGGAATGGGGCGCGATGCTCTCGGCCGGGCGCACCTACCTGAACACCGCCGTCTGGATGAGTTTCTTCCCCGGACTCTTCGTCGTGCTCACCGCGATCTCCGCGACCGTTCTCGGGCGCGCGATCGAGCGACGGCTGAGGCACGCGTGACGGGGGCGCGGGCGGATGCCGGCGCGCCGGCCCTGCTGGTCCGCGGGCTGAGCGTCGGTTTCGGAAGTAAACCCGGACGGGATCCCCTTGTCGACGACGTGTCGTTGGAGGTCGCTCCCGGGGAATGCCTCGCGATCGTCGGCGAATCCGGTTCGGGGAAGAGCCTCACGGCGCGCAGCCTGCTCGGCCTGGCCGGGACCGGATCGTGGCTGCACGCCGACGAGCTGAGCGTCGGCGGGACATCCGTGCTCGGTCTGAGCGAGAACGCCTGGCGGCGGAGGCGCGGCAGGGACGTGGGACTCGTGCTCCAGGACGCGCTCGTGTCGCTCGACCCGCTGCGGCCGATCGGGCGCGAGATCGGTGACACCCTGCGGCTGCACACGAACCTCTCTGCGGCCGCGCGGGCTCGCCGGGTGCTCGAGCTCCTCGCCGAGGTCGGGCTTCCCGACGGCGAGCTCCGGGCCCGCCAGCGTTCCGGTGAACTCTCCGGCGGCCAGCGCCAACGCGCCCTGATCGCATCGGCGATCGCGCTGCGGCCGCCCCTGCTCATCGCCGACGAACCGACGACGGCCCTCGACGTGACCGTGCAGGCCAGGATCCTCGACCTGTTCGAGGCTCTGCTGCACGCCGGGACGGCCCTCGTGCTGATCAGCCACGACCTCGCCGTCGTCAGCCGGATCGCCGACCGCGTCCGGCTCACTGCACATCGGCCACGTGTTTTCGTACACGCACACCGACGTCGTCGCCCGCTTCCAGCGGATGCGCGGCCGCGACGTGTTCTACCCGATGGGCTGGGACGACAACGGCCTGCCGACCGAACGCCGGGTGCAGAACTACTACGGCGTGCGCTGCGACCCGTCGCTGCCGTATGCCCCCGACTTCACCGCGCCCTTCGAGGGCGGCGACGGCAAGAGCACCAAGGCCGCCGACCAGGTCCCGATCAGCCGCCGCAACTTCATCGAACTCTGTGAACGCCTCACCCTCGAAGACGAGAAGCAGTTCGAAGCGCTCTGGCGCGACCTCGGCCTGAGCGTCGACTGGACCCAGACCTACCGCACGATCGGTTCGCACTCGATCGCATCCTCCCAGCTCGCCTTCCTCGGCAACGTCGCCCGCGGCGAGGCCTACCAGGCCATGGCGCCGACCCTCTGGGACGTCACCTTCCGCACGGCCGTCGCGCAGGCCGAGCTCGAGGACAAGGACATGCCCGCCGCGTACCACCGGGTCTCCTTCCGCAAGCCCGACGGTTCCACGATCGAGATCGAGACCACCCGGCCCGAGTTGCTGCCGGCCTGCGTGGCCCTCGTCGCGCATCCGGACGACGAGCGCTACAAGCACCTCTTCGGCACGACCGTGCGCACCCCGCTCTTCGACGTCGAAGTTCCTATCCTCGCCCACCACCTCGCCCAGAAGGACAAGGGCAGCGGCATCGCGATGATCTGCACCTTCGGCGACGTGACCGACGTGGTCTGGTGGCGGGAGCTCGACCTGCCGAACCGCGCGATCATGGGCTTCGACGGCCGCATCATCGCCGAGGCGCCCGAGGTCATCACGAGCGAAGCCGGAATCGCCGCGTATGCCGAGCTCGCCGGAAAGACCGTTTTCTCGGCCAAGCAGGCCGTCGTCGCCCTTCTCACGGCGAGCGGCGACATGATCGGCGAACCGAAGCCGATCGTGCACCCGGTCAAGTTCTTCGAGAAGGGCGACAAGCCCCTCGAGATCGTGTCGACCCGCCAGTGGTACATCCGTAACGGAGCGCGCGACGAGGCACTCCGGTCCCGCCTGCTCTCGCACGGCGCCGACCTGCAGTGGCACCCCGAATTCATGAAGGTCCGCTACGACAACTGGGTCAACGGCCTCACCGGCGACTGGCTCGTCTCCCGCCAGCGCTTCTTCGGAGTTCCGCTTCCGGTCTGGTACCCGCTGGATGCCGACGCGAACCCGGTCTTCGACCAGCCGATCGTCGCCACCCGCGACCAGCTCCCGGTCGACCCCTCTTCCGACACCGCGCCGGGGTACGCAAGCACCCAGCGCGGCCAGGCCGGCGGTTTCGTCGGCGAGGTCGACGTGATGGATACCTGGGCGACGTCCTCGCTCACCCCGCAGCTCGCCGGCGGCTGGGAGCGCGACCCACAGCTCTTCGACCTCGTCTACCCGTACTCGCTCCGCCCGCAGGGCCAGGACATCATCCGCACCTGGCTGTTCTCCACCCTGCTCCGCGCCGAACTCGAGGACGGCCGGTCCCCGTGGAAGCACGCGGCCCTGTCCGGGTTCATCGTCGACCCCGACCGCAAGAAGATGTCGAAGTCCAAGGGCAACGTCGTCACCCCCGCCGACATGCTCGTGCAGCACGGTTCGGATGCCGTGCGCTACTGGGCCGCCTCCTCGCGCCTCGGCACCGACGCGGCCTTCGACCCCAAGAACCCGACGCAGATCAAGATCGGCCGTCGCCTCGCGATCAAGATCCTGAACGCGTCGAAGTTCATCCTCGGCTTCGACGGGGCAGCGGACGCCGCGATCACCGAGCCCCTCGACCGCAGCATGATCGCCCGCCTCACGAGTGTCGTCGCCCAGGCGACGACCGCGTTCGACAGCTACGACCACGCCCGCGCCCTCGAGGTCACCGAGAGCTTCTTCTGGACGTTCTGCGACGACTACCTCGAGCTCGTCAAGGAACGCGCGTACGGCGAAGCCGGCGCCGGGCAGGCCTCGGCCGTCGCGGCGCTCCGCACCGCACTGTCGACCCTGCTCCGTCTGTTCGCCCCGTTCGTGCCGTTCGCGACCGAAGAGGCGTGGTCCTGGTCCAACGAGGGATCCGTGCACCGGGCCGCCTGGCCCATCGCGGCAGACCTCGCCGCAGGTTCAGGGGGGAACCCCGCACTGCTCGAGCTGTCCAGTCGCGCGCTCACCGGCATCCGGCGCGGAAAGACGGATGCGAAAGCGTCCCAGAAAACCGACGTCGCATCTGCTGTAATTAGCGGTACGGCTGCAGAGGTTGCCCTGCTCGCGCAGGCTGCCGCAGATCTGCAGGCTGTCGGCCGGATCTCGGAATTGGTTTTTGTCGAAGGCGGCGAGTTGGCAGTCACGGAAATCGTGCTCGCCACGGTGTCGGAGAGTTAGGGAGAACCAGATGGCTATTCACGTACGAGCATTGGGCGACAAGGACTTTTTCGCCTGGCTGGGCCTCTTCGAGGGCTACAGCGAGTTCTACAAGAGCGAACTGACCGATGAGAAGGCCCTCCGCGTCTGGAGCTGGATCATCGATCGGAACCACGTGCTGAACGGCGCGGTCGCAGTCAGTGACGACGGCGACTTCGTGGGCTTCGCGCACTACCGGGAGGTGCCGAACACGCTCAGCGCCACCCGCGGTCTCTTCATCGACGACCTGTTCGTCGTGCCGGAGCACCGTACGGGCGGCGTCGGCCGTTCGCTGATCGAGTTCGCCAAGGACTACGCGGCCGAGCACAAGCTCACGACCGTGCAGTGGATCACCGCCGCGGACAACGAGACCGCCCAGCGTCTCTACGACGACGTCGGCACCCGCACCGACTGGGTCACCTACGAGATCGAGCTCTGAGCCCGTTGCAGGTGGGAACCCGCTGGTCGTTCGGCGGCACGGCGCCGTCCGGTCTGCCCGAGGTCGTCCTCCTCGCGGTCAGCACGGTCGAGCAGGACCTCACTGTCGCCCCGAAGGACGGTACGGATTCGTGGCGTTGGACGCTGACCTGGCTCGAGGCCAAGCCGGTGATCGAGCTCGATGACGGCACCGTCATCCGCTACAACGCGGTCGACGACAGCGCAACGATCACGCAGCCCTCGATCGAGGTCGAGGACGACGAGGACTGGATCTAGACCCGGAGGTCCCGCGGGTATCAGTCGCGCGGGATCACCGGTTCCGTCGCGCCCGGCCGGTCCGGTCCCGCCGAGAGGGCGAGACGGATCATCGCGGCGGCGCCCAGGATGGGACCGGGCACCAGGACCAGCAGGGCGTACTGCCAGCCCACGAGTCCGGCGAGCACCGGGACGACCTGGATCGTGACGACTGTGATCAGGAAGCCGATGGCCGTCTGGACGGTCAATGCCGTGCCCACGTGGCGCGGATCGGCGGACTCGCTGAGCGAAGTGGAGAAGACGCCGGAATCGGCGATGACGGATGCGCCCCACACCGCCAGGACGATGACGAGGGTCACCGGCGCCGCAGTGAAGAACAGCGGAGAGGCGAGGGCACAGCTGCCGCTGACGATCAGGGCTCCGGCACCCGCAGTACCGCGACCGTATCGGTCGGCCGCCCACCCGCCCAGCAGGGCGCCGGACGCACCGGCCACCCCGATCACGAGAAAGATGACGAGTGTGTCCCAGGCCGCAACGGACTCTCCCGCCGCCGACCGGCCGGCGCGAACGAAGGCGGGCAGCCAGGTCCAGAGCGCGAACAACTCCCACATGTGGCCGAAGTAGCCGAAATTGGCCAGGCGAGAACGTCTGTCCCTGAACATGTCCACGGCGTACCGCGGGTTGATCGGGGCGCTCCCGGACGAACCGTGCGGGCCCGACCGGATCAGGAGCGCCGCAACGACCGCGGCGACGGCGGCGAGAACCGCGGAGACGTTCATCACGTCCCGCCACGCCAGATCGGGCAGTCCGCGGACGAGGTGCGGCAGTGCTGAGCCGAGGGTCAGGGCCGCGATCATCAGGCCGAAGGCCCGCCCCCTGGCCAGGGACGGCGCCCAGGACGCCGTGAGTTTCATCCCGACCGGGTACACGCCCGCCAGCAGTGCACCGGTCAGGAAGCGCGGGAGGAGCGCCGTCGCGAGGTCCGTCGCCGTCGCGGTGAACGCGAGAATGCACCCGGCGGTGCCCAGCGCGCACCCAGCCATCAACAGCTGGGGCGGTATCCGGTCCGCCGCGTTCAGGACCGCGGACAGGACGGCGCCGACCACGAAACCGAGCTGCACGGATGCCGTCAGCCAGACCGCGTCGACCGTCGAGATATTCCACTCCAGCCTGAGCGCAGGAACGACCGCGGACGCGGAGAACCAGGCGGACATGGCCAGGACCTGGACAAGCGCGATCAGCAGCCGCTGGCGCTTCTGCCGGGTCACGACCGGTCGCCCGCCCCCGGATCCCGGCGGCAGGGGCCGGGCCGCCGGGCCCGCGGATCAGGCCTGCGGCACGACATACCGCAGGTACACCATTCCGTTTCGGAACCGTCGTTCACCCCGGAGCTCGAGCGGCATCCTCAGGTGCTCCGGCAGGAACCGGGTGCCGCCGCCGACGATGATCGGCGTCACGAAACGGTGGATCTCATCGACAACGCCCGCCTTGAGCGCGTGCGCGGCGAGCCCAGGACCGCCGATGGACACGCTCAGCCTGCTGTCCGCGACGAGGCTGCGTACCTCGGCGGCGTCGAAGGAGCGCTCGATGCGCGTCCGCGTCGTCGTGACCGCCGCAAGGTTGTGCGAGTAGACGACCTTTTCGGCGGCCTGCCAGATATCGGTGTACTCCCGCACCACGTCGGGCGGATCGACGAGTTCTCTCGCGGTCTCCCAGAACGCCATCGTCTCGTACATCCTGCGTCCGTACAGGTAGGTGCCGATCTTGCGTTCGAGGGCGTTGATGAAGGCGTGCACCTCCTCGTCGGGTGTCGCCCAGTCGAAATCACCGGCTGCATCCGCTGTGTACCCGTCGAGCGACGTGATGCCCGAGTAGATCAGCCTGGCCATGTGTCCTCCCGTCGCCCCTGCGTCTGCAGCTTCATACTGGCCTGCCCTGTCGCCCAGCGGAAGAGCCCTGAGACGAACGAACCCCTAGCCGGGCGCGCCCTCCCAACGGAAGAGCGCCGCGAGCCCGAGACCGCCCGCGATGCTGACCATGGCGAGGGCGTGCGCCCCCTTCGGGGCATCCGCCCCCTTCGGGGAATCCGCCCCCTCGACACCGTCGGCGCGGGACTGTGCCAGAAGCCGCAGCACGATCAGGGCACCGGATGCGCCGAACGGGTGCCCGAGGGCGAGCGCGCCGCCCTGCCGGTTGGCTCTGTCCTCCGGCACGTCGATCAGGTCGAGGGAGGCGAGCACCTGGGCCGCGAAGGCTTCGACGATCTCGACACGAGCGAGGGCCTCGGCAGGGATGCCCGTGCGCGCGAGCAGGGACCTGCCTGCCTCGCCGCCGCCGGCACCGAGCAGGTTGGGGTCGGTTCCGGCCGGGACGGCGTCGACGAAGGTGAGGAAGCCGGGGCTGCCCGTTCCGGCCTGGAATGAGCCGCTCGCCAGGAGGTCCCTCGCGCGGGCCCTGCTCGTGACGAGCACGACCACGGCGCCGTCGGCGTCTGCGCAGGAATTGCCGGCCGTGACCGTTCCGCCCGGGCGGAAGGCCGCTGGGAAGCGGCGGAGCAGGGCAGCGTCGAGCTTCGGGCGGGGGCCTTCGTCGGCCGTGACGCGTGCGCCCATCCCGTCGATGCCGGCGATCCCGACGATCTCTGCCTCGAACGCTCCCGCACCCGCGGCGGCGACGGCGAGACGGTGGCTGCGGGCGGCGAAGGCGTCCTGGCGTTCCCTGCCGATTCCGAAGTGCGCGGCCACGTTCTCGGCGGCGACGCCCATGTCGGGGTCGCCGACCGAATCCGGCGCGAACCGGACGCGATCGAAGAAGTCCGGCTCCCCCGGCGCCGAACTCACGCGGTGCGCGCGGAGGGGCGCGGTGCTGCAGCTCTCGACACCGCCGGCCAGGTAGAGGCTGCCGGCGCCCGCGGCGACGAGGCGGCAGGCGAGCACGATCGCCTCCAGCCCGGACCCGCACTGCCGGTCGACGGTCAGGCCTGGCACGCTCACCGGGAATCCGGCCTCGAGCAGCGCGAGGCGGGCGAGGTTCCCGCCGCCGCCCGTGGCGTTCCCGATGATCACGTCGTCGATGTGCGCGGGATCGAGGCCGAGGTCGGCGACGACCGCGGAGAGCACGGGGGCGAGCAGCCGGTCGGCGGTGATCAGGGACAGGGCTCCGCCGCTTCGCCCGAAGGCCGTGCGACGACCCCAGAGGATGACGGGCTCGCGGTCGGCGGCAGGAGCCGAGGCGGTGTGCTCAGTCGAGGCGCTCGACACGGGGGTCTCCTTCGGTGATCCAGTCGGCAAGCAGGCGCCGGCTGACCTTGCCCGCCCGGGTGACGGGCAGGTCCGTGATCCGGTAATAGGCGCGCGGGCGTTTCGGCGGGGCGAGGCCGGTCGCGGCCGTCCGCAGGTCGGCGAGGGTGAACGCCCCAGCGCCGGGGTCGGGTGCTTCGAGGAGCGCGGCGACGAGCAGCGTACCGCGCCGGGCATCCGCGAGGCCGGTCACGACGACCTGTGCTCCGGCCCCGCCTGCAGCGGAGCCGCCGAGGCCGGTGAGGAGGGTCGCCTCGACCTCCTGCGGGTAGACGTTGTGACCGGAGGTGACGATCATGTCGGCCCGGCGGCCCTCGAAGTGCAGTTCGCCGGCGTCGTCGAGATGGCCCTGGTCGCCGACCGTGCACCACTCGCCGGTCTGGTCAGCAGCGACGCGGGCAAACGCCGTGCCGTCGTCGCCCCAGGCGTAGCCTGCGCTGACCAGGCGGCTGCGCACGACGATGGTCCCGGTGGCTCCGGGGGCGGATGCCCGGCCCGCGTCATCGAGGACGCGCACGTCGACGCCGGGGAACGGCCGGCCGACGGCCGTCGGCGACTCGGTCCGGTCCTCACCGGGGCGGAGTCGCCTGGCGGTGACGAAGCTCAGTTCCGCGGCGCCGTAATAGTCGAACACCGTGGCTCGGGGCGCCCAGTTCCGGACACTCGCGAGAGTGGCGGCGTCGAGCCGGGCGCCCGCGCTGACGATCGCGGTGAGCGCGCCTCCGTCCACGCCGGCGATCAAACCCCGCTCGGCGAGCATTCGGAGCGCGGTCGGGACGGCGACGATGCGGGTCACGCCGGCGTGTGCCACGGAGTCGAGGGCATCGCCGACGTCGAAGTGCGGCAGGGTGTGGAACGCAGCCCCCGCGTAGAGGGTCTCGGCGAGGGCGTAGAGCGTCAGGCTCGCCGACAGCGGTCCGGGGGCGAGGACCCGGTCGTCGGCGCGGAGGTCGAACAAGGCGGAACTCGCTGCGAAGGCCCGCTGCCAGGAGTCCCTGCCGCGGGTGAAAGCCTTGGGCAGCGCGGTGGTGCCCGAGGTGAAGCCGTAGAGGAAGACCGAATCCGCTGGCCCGTCGCGGAGGCCGGCTGGCGCCGGTGGCGTCGTCGGCGCCCGCGATGAAGACGCCGGTAGCGGCGTCGAGCCGGCCTCGCGCAGCATCCGCTCGATCGCCGTGCGCTGCAGGGCCGGCCAGTCCGGGTCGAGCACAGCGACGGTGCCCACGCCCGCGACCGCGGCGACGAAGTCCACGACGAAGTCGAGACCGTTCGGCAGGCAGAGCACGGTCGGGCCGCCGGACGACTCCCCCGCCAGTTCGCGGGCGCGGCGGCTCGACCGGCCCTGGAGTTCGGCGTAGCTGAGCCGGTCCGCACCGATCGTGACGGCGTTCGCGTCCGGCTGCAGAGCGGCCCAGTGCTGGAGGCGGTCGAGGAAGGGCACGGTCGAGTCTACTTTTCCTGAGGTCCCCTGCTCGGTGACAAAAGCTACTTGACCGCGATGATCTCGCCGTGCGGCATGCCGAACCAGCCATCGGGGTCGCCTGCCCACTGCCGCCAGGCTGCGGCCATGGCGCGCAGGTCGGTGAGGTCGGCGGTCCCGGATTCGATCGCGTGCGCGGCGAAATCGGACTCGGTCGCGCGCAGGGCCCAGGATTCCCCCCACCAGTCGCGCTCGGCATCCGTGGCGAAGCACCAGATGGACGCACTGCTCGTCACCGCGTCGAAGCCGGCGAGCCTGGCCCAGGCCTTGAGTGCGCGGCCGGCGTCTGGATCACCTCCGTTCCAGTAGTGCACCGCACGGTAGGCGGTCATCCAGGACTGGAGGCCGGGGAGCTTGGGGTACCAGGCCACGCCGCCGTAGTCGACATCGCGGGCGGCGAGGATGCCGCCCGGTTTCAGCACGCGGCGGAGTTCCCTCAGGGCGGCGACCGGGTTGGCCAGGTGCTGAAGCACCTGGTGCGCGTGCACGAGGTCGAAGCTGTCGTCCGCGAAGTCGAGGGCATAGACATCGCCGACCCGGAAGGTGACGTTGGGCACACCCTCGTCGACGGCGAGCCCGGCCGCCTGGGCGACGATCGCAGCGGAGGCGTCGACGCCGGTGACCGTGCCCGGAGAAACCCGGCGCGCGAGGTCGACCGTGATCGTGCCAGGCCCGCAGCCGACATCGAGGACCCTCAGCCCCGGCGTAAGGTGCGGGATCAGGTACGCGGCCGAGTTCAGGACGGTACGCCAGGTGTGCGAGCGGAGCACGCTCTCGTGGTGCCCGTGCGTATAGGTGTCGCGGATCGCCTCGCCGTGCGGGGCGATCTCGACGCGGTCGGCGTCCCTGTTTTCCGGCTGGGAGTGTGCGGGCTCGCGTGTTTGCTCGGCGGTCATGCTGACAGCCTAGGACCTGTACCGAATTCAGGAGTCGGGATCCCGGAGGACACCGCTCGCCGGCATCCGCCGCACTGATCCGGGCTCCGGCACCCCACTGCCGGTCGTACTCCTGAATTCGGAACTAGGTTTAAGGCATGGACCAGCACAACCCCTTCGCCCCGCCGAGCACGCTCCCGTTCCAACTCCCGCCGTATGCCGCCATTCGCGACGAGCACTACCGGCCCGCGTTCCTCGAAGGCATGGCCGAGCAGCTCGCCGAGGTCGAAACGATCTGTTCCGACCCCGCGGAGCCGTCCGTCGCGAACACCCTGCTGGCGCTTGAACGGAGCGGCCAGTTGCTCGACCGGGTCGCCGCGGTGTTCTTCAACCGGAGCTCCTCAGACTCCAGCCCGTTCACGATCGCCCTGGAGGAGGAGCTCGCTCCCCTGCTCGCGGCCCACTCCGACGCGATCCGGCTGCGCCCCGAGCTCTTCGCGCGCATCGCGGCCCTGCACGCGCGCGCAGACGAGCTCGGGCTCGACCCGGAGACCCGGTACCTCCTCGAGCGGTATTTCACCCAGTTCACCCTCGCCGGCGCCGGGCTGTCCGACGCAGACAAGGCACTGCTCCGCGACTTCAACACGCGGCTCTCCGTCGCCACAACCCGGTTCGAGAAGAACCTTCTCGCCGACACCAACGACCTCGCCCTCGTCGTCGACGACGCTTCGGAGCTCGACGGTCTCTCTGCCGGCCAGCTCTCCGCCGCGGCCCAGGCCGCAACCGACCGTGGCATGCCCGGCCGTTTCGTGATCACCCTCGTGCTCTTCACCGGCCACCCCTACCTCGCGCTGCTCACCAACCGGGGCGTGCGCGAACGGTTGCTCGCCGCCTCGCGTGCCAGGGGCATCCGTGGCGGAGAGCACGACAACCGCGCCCTCGTGCTGTCGATCACCCGCCTCCGCGCCGAACGCGCCCGCCTGCTCGGCTTCGCGACCCACGCGGCCGCGGTCACGGCCGACGAGACCGCCAGGACGCCCGCCGCCGTCGGGGACCTGCTGCACCGGCTCGCGGTTCCGGCCGCCCGCAACGCGCGCGCCGAGCAGGCCGAACTGCAGGCCCTCGTCGACGCCGACGTCGCTGCGGGGATCCTCGCCGAGGGCTTCGACATCGCCGCCTGGGACTGGGCGTTCTACTCCGAGCGGATGCGCCGGGCCAGGTACGACGTCGACACGGCCGCCCTGCGCCCCTGGTTCGAGTTCGAGAGCGTGCTGCGCGACGGCGTCTTCTACGCCGCCCAGCGCCTCTACGGGGTGACCTTCACCGAACGTGCCTCGCTCGCCGCGTGGCACCCCGATGCGCGGGTGTTCGAAGTGTGCGAGGAGGACGGCTCCCCCGTCGGCCTGTACATCCTCGACGTGTACACCCGGGATTCCAAGCGCGGCGGGGCGTGGATGAACGCCCTCGTCTCGCAGTCGGATCTGCTCGGCACGCCCGTGATCGTCTGCAACAACCTCAATGTGCCGCAGCCGGCCGCCGGGGAGGCCACGCTGCTGAGCCTCGACGAGGTCACCACGCTCTTCCACGAGTTCGGGCACGCCCTCCACGGGCTTTTCGCACGGGTCACCTACCCGAAATTCGCCGGGACGAACGTGTACCGGGACTTCGTCGAGTTCCCGAGCCAGGTCAACGAGATGTGGCGCTTCGACCCGGAGGTGCTCGCGAACTATGCGCTCCACCGGGAGACCGGCGAGCCGCTGCCCCCGGAGGTCGTCGCGGGCATCCACGCGTCTGCGACCTTCAACGAGGGCTTCGCGACGAGCGAATACCTCGCCGCCGCACTGCTCGACCAGGCCTGGCACGGCATCGAAGCGGATGCCGGCACCGAGATCACCGATGTCGCCGCCTTCGAGGCCGCCTGTCTCACCGCCGCCGGCCTCGACAACCCCGCCGTGCCGACCCGGTACGCGAGCACCTATTTCGCGCACACCTTCTCCGGCGGGTACGACGCGGGCTACTACTCGTACATCTGGAGCGAGGTGCAGGACGCGGACACCGGCGCCTGGTTCGCCGAGCACGGCGGCCTGACCAGGGAGAACGGTGAGCGGTTCCGGGAACGCCTGCTCGCTCGCGGGGGCGGCATCGACCCGCTCGAGGCGTACCGGGACTTCAGGGGGCGCGATGCGATCATCCAGCCGCTGCTCGACCGGCGCGGCCTGAACTAGCCGCGCCGACCTCCCTGTCCCGGCAGAGACTCAGTGATACAGCGCGCTGTATGAGTTGATCGCCGGCTGGCCGCCGAGGTGGGCGTAGAGGACGTTGCCGTCCCTGGCAATGTCGCCCGTCGTGACGAGGTCGATCAGTCCGGCCATCGACTTTCCCTCGTAGACGGGGTCGATGATGACGCCCTCGAGGCTCGCCGTGAGCCGGATGGCGGCATTCGTCGACTCCACCGGTATCCCGTAGAAGTTCCCCGCCCAGCCTTCGAGCACGGTGATCTCGTCGTCGGTGATGGGACGCCCCACGCCGATCAGTTCCGCCGTGTTGCGCGCGATGCGGGCGACCTGGTCGCGAGTGGCCTCGATCGTGGCGGATGCGTCGATCCCGAGCACGCGCCGCTTGCGACCCCCGAAGTTCGCCTCGAGGTCGGCGAATCCGGCGATCATGCCCGCGTGGGTCGACCCGGTGACGCTGCAGACCACGATCGTGTCGAAGAACACACCGAGCTCTTTCTCCTGGGCGGCCACTTCGTGGGCCCAGTTCGCGAAGCCGAGTCCGCCCAATCGGTGGTCGGAGGCACCAGCCGGGATCGGATACGGGATTCCACCCGCGGCCACGACGTCGGCGATGGCCTGCGTCCACGAGTCCTTGAAGCCGATTCCGAAGCCCTCGGATGAGATGCGCACGTCGGCGCCGGTGAGCCGGGAGAGCAGGATGTTGCCCACCCGGTCGTTGACGCTGTCCGGCCAGTCCACCCACTGCTCCTGCACCAGAACAGCCTTCAGGCCGAGGTGGGCGGCGACCGCGGCGACCTGCCTGGTGTGGTTGGACTGGATGCCGCCGATGGAGACGAGGGTGTCCGCACCCTGGGCAAGGGCCTCCGGAATCAGGTACTCCAGCTTCCGGGTCTTGTTACCGCCGAAAGCGAGGCCGCTGTTCACGTCCTCACGCTTGGCCCAGACACGGGCGCCACCGAGGTGGGTGCTGAGCCGGTCGAGCGGGTGAATGGGGCTCGGGCCGAAGGTGAGCGGGTGACGGGGAAAATCGCGCAGTGCCATGGGGTCCTTTGGATCGGGG